>JTLC01000002.1 GCA_000798955.1 Firmicutes bacterium ZOR0006
ACGCTTTCGGGTGTGTTGAGTTGATTAAAAACAAAAGCGAGAAATTGGTGAGTAACAACACCTTCTCTCGCTTGATTTTAATTTTTTTGTGCTGCACGACGCTCTGCTTGGCGTTCTGCAATCCCTTTAAAAATAAGTTGTTTTGCTTCCATTACTGATTCTTTTGATGGTTCAATCACTGTTTCAAGGGGATATTCCATTCCCATCATATCCCATTTGTTCGCACCCATCCGATGATATGGCAGTACTTCTAATACTTTGGCATAGTTTAAATCACCAATAAATTTTCCTAGTTGGTATAAATCATCCTGATCATCACTATAACCTGGTACTAGCACATGACGTATCCAAAATGGAACTTTCTGCATATCAACAAAACGAATAAAGCTCAGCATATGTTCATTTGGTTGCCCAGTTAAGATTTTATTTTTTGCTGAATCAATATGTTTAATATCAATGAGTAATAAATCTGTCACCGCTAATAATTGCTTTAACTTTTCTTCTTGGTGTTGATTTCCCGGCTGAAAAACAGCACCACTTGTATCGATGCAAGTATGTACACCTTTCGCTTGTAACTTTGTAAAAAGCTCAGTGATAAAATCAATCTGTAAAAGTGGCTCTCCACCACTTACTGTGATTCCACCTTTACGGTAAAAAGCGATATTTTTTTCAAATCGTGTGATGACTTCATCTGTCGTAATTGTATTCCCATCTTTCATTAGCCATGTATCGGCATTATGGCAGTATAAACAGCGCAGTGGACATCCCTGTAGAAACAAAACCATCCGTGTTCCTGGACCATCGACATTGCCAAATGATTCAATTGAATGATAGCGACCTTCCATAGTTTTCACCTAACTTTCCTCAATTCTTTTATATATATAAGACCTTCACAATATAATTTCCCAAGAAAAAACCTCTAGACCGTAAGTCTAGAGGTTTGAGGATCAACTTACATTGAACCGTGGAATGTACGTGCAATAACATCATTTTGTTGTTCAGGTGTTAATTTGCTGAAGTTTACAGCATATCCTGATACACGTACTGTTAATTGTGGATATTTTTCTGGATGTTGTTGTGCATCGACTAACGTTTCACGTGAGAATACGTTTACGTTTAAGTGGTGCCCTCCTTGTTCAACATATCCATCTAGCATTGCGACTAAGTTTTCAATTTGTGATTGGTTTACTGACATTTTTGAACACTCCCTTCATTTAATCTACAGTTTTATTGTACTGCTTAAAGAAACCCCTTGCAAATAATATGCTTGGAATTATTCTTCGTCCACACCTACGCTTAAGTTTGGAATACGGCATGCACTATTTGGTGCGCAATCTTCCGCTACTGGTGCAATATCATCTAGACTTAATTCACCAGCGATGATTTCAATATCTTTCCCTAACGCATTTGGTACGATTGAGAATGTATTTGAAATTCCATCAGCTGCGTGGTTGAATGGTAACTTGGCAACTGAAGCTAATGAAGCTACAGCTCCTGAGCTATCACGACCGTGCATTGGGTTTGCACCTGGTGCAAATGGTTCACCAGCACGACGCCCATCAGGTGTATTTCCTGTTTTCTTACCATATACAACGTTTGATGTAATCGTTAAGATCGACATTGTTGGCTTTCCATCACGGTATGTATAATGTTTACGGATTTCACCCATGAAGAATTCAACTAATTCAACAGCGATATCATCTACGCGGTCATCATCATTTCCGTATTTTGGATAGTCTCCTGTTGTCGCGAAGTCAGTGATTGTTCCTTCTTCGTCACGAATTGCTTTAACATCTGCATATTTGATCGCACTTAATGAGTCAGCTACTACTGATAATCCAGCAATACCTGTTGCGAAGTAACGTAATACTTCTTTATCATGTAATGCCATTTGAATGCGCTCATATGCATATTTATCATGTGAGTAGTGAATCGCATTTAATGTGTTCACATATAATTCTGCTAACCAAATCATCATATCTTTGAAACGTGGCATTACTTCATCGTATGTTAAGACATCGCCTTCAATTGGACGGAATTTCGGTCCAACTTGTGCTTTTGATTTCTCATCCACACCACCGTTGATTGCGTATAATAAACATTTTGCTAAGTTTGCACGTGCTCCAAAGAATTGCATTTCTTTTCCGACACGCATTGGTGATACGCAACATGCGATTGCATAATCATCACCATGTGTAACACGCATGATATCATCGTTTTCATATTGAATTGATGATGTTAAGATTGACATTTTCGCACAGAAATTTTTGAATCCTTCAGGCATAAGTTTCGACCATAACACTGTTAAGTTCGGCTCTGGTGCTGCCCCTAAGTTTTGTAATGTATGTAAATAACGGAATGAAGAACGTGTTACTAACGGACGTCCATCAAGTCCAACCCCACCAATTGATTCAGTTACCCAAGTTGGATCTCCTGAGAATAAGGCATTGTATTCTGGTGTACGAGCAAATTTTACAAGACGTAATTTCATGATGAAGTGGTCAACGTATTCTTGTGCTTCTTCTTCAGTGATGACACCGTTTACTAAATCACGTTCAATATAAATATCAATAAATGTTGACGTACGTCCTAAAGACATTGCTGCCCCATTTTGATCTTTAATTGCTGCTAAGTATCCGAAGTATAACCATTGGATTGCTTCTTTCGCATTTGCTGCTGGTTGTGAAATATCATAACCGTAAGCCGCCGCCATTGTTTTCAACTCAACTAATGCACGAATTTGTTCATTTAATTCTTCACGTTCACGCATAACTGCTTCTGTCATTGTTCGTGATGTACTGTTTAATTGTTTTTTCTTATCAGCAACTAAATAGTCAATTCCGTATAAAGCTACACGACGATAATCCCCAATAATACGTCCGCGCCCGTACGCATCTGGTAATCCTGTGATGATTCCTGATTTACGTACTGCACGCATATCAGCAGTATAAATATCAAATACTCCCGCATTGTGTGTTTTACGATATTTCGAGAACGTTTCCACAACTTCTTCATCAACTTCATATCCATATGCTTGCGCTGCTGCTTGAGCCATACGAATTCCACCGAATGGTTGTAATGAACGCTTGAATGGTTTATCTGTTTGGAAACCAACAATTGTTTCTAATTCTTTTTGTAAGTATCCTGCACCGTGTGATGTAATTGTTGAAACAACTTTTGTATCCATATCTAATACACCACCAGCATCGCGCTCTTGTGTATTTAAATCCATTACTTGTGCCCATAAAGTTGTTGTTGCTTCCGTTGGACCAACTAGGAATGAATCATCACCTGTATATGGTGTGTAGTTTTTTTGAATAAAGTTACGAACGTCAACTTCTTTTTGCCAACGCGAACCTTTGAAATCTTGCCATGCTTGTGTCATAATTTTCATTCGCTACATATCTTCATGCGAAGGTATGTAACTCCTCCTCTCTTAAATCCACTTCATACATTTTCATCATACTCGATTTTCCTTGGAGCACTCCCCTCAAAGAAACCGATTACAGTTAAAATTCTATCACTTTTTCAGACGAATTTCAAGAAATATTCTTATTTGCACCTTTTTTTTATCACTCTGGCAAAATCCGACTTTTTTTTTCAAAAAAGTTCATTTTTCTCTTGCTAATCTAGGAATTAAACTTAAAATTCACGGAAAATTTTAGTTGTTTTTTCTCCATTCAGGGTATTCTAAATAGGTAAGTTTTTGAATTTGTTGCTTTGTTTGCACAAAAGCCACTGCGGTGAAAGTTCCTTCAGCAGTATAGGCCATGATCTCTGCTTGTTGATAGTCAGGCCACACTTTCGCTAATTCACCTATCGCTTCACTCGTACATTCGTAGAGTGCTCCATAAAATTTGTCGTTATCATCGCCATCCGGTAGTAAGCTTGGCTTTTCACCATCCGTGAATAATTTACCAAATCCAACCGCACGTTCAGCAACTTTTTCAATCTGATATGTGGCACATAATTCTGCAGTCAATAATCCATAGTCAAATAGTTTTACATTCATTGGGTTTCATCTCCTTTTCTGTCATTATCATACACCTTTTCACCATTTTACAAAAGTAACAACAAAAAAGTATCCACTATGACAGCATTTGTCGTGAATACTTTTTATGCTATGTGTTTATCGTTTAATAATTGTCATCATATTCTTGCGATCGTTGCTGCAATGCCGTTATCTCTTCTTCAACTTCATCAACCCAGACACGTACACGTGTGATACCCATATCTAGTAGGGCAGCGAAACTAAAGAAAACAATCGCAATACCGGCATAACTTCCATAAAAGACATCTAATTGAATAAAATTCACTGCGACAATCGCAATTGATGCCATTCCAATTAAAAACAGCGCCCATTTTGCAAAAATGAGGGTATTGCGCAATGAGACGATTCCGGCGCGTTCTTCTTGTAATTCCTGTAAACGTTCATTTCTTCCCATAACAGGCACCCCATTTCCTTTTTTACTTGTGCGTGTATCTTACGCTTTTTTTTTCTGAGATGCAAGCGTGTTGCTTGATGTTATGGAAACTTTCAATTTTTACGAAAACTGATTTATTTTTCGGGAAAAATCTTTGCTATTTCTTAAAAATCGCCCTATCGCAAGTAGGTTTAGCTGTTTTTTCATCAGATTATTTTTTTTACCATTCTGTTTCTGTGCTACAATATGAACGTTAATTTTATTAAAGGAGCTTATCCGTATGAAGCAATCAACTCATAACAAAAACCTTGAAGGTATGCAAAAATTACTTGCAGCAAAAAAAGCAAATCAACCAAAAACTCACAATGCAATTAAAACACCAACTAAATCAATTGGTGAGGGTTCACGTAGCCGTAAACGATACCAAAAAAGTGGTATGTTTGACCAAAGTTAATTTCGAACAGCGTCAGCTGTTTTTTTATTTAGATGAGCCAGAACATCCGGATTTCAGTCATGGACAGTTCAATTGGCTCATTTTCAATGTATAATAAAAGCGAAGCAAATATTTACCATCATATGTTATATTCAAAATATATAAACTGAAAGGAAATTTCGTATGAAACAACAACTTGCCCTTGTCACCTTAGTCGTTGACGACTATGATTCGGCTATCACTTTTTACCGAGATATTCTTGGGTTTGAATTAGTCGAAGACACCTATCTCCCGCTTGAATCGAAACGTTGGATTGTCGTCAAGCCAATTGGCAGTTCTTGTGGCTTCGTGCTTGGACGTGCGAGCTCACCAGCACAAATTGCTGCTATTGGAAACCAAACTGGTGGGCGTGTCAGCTTTTTCTTGCAAACTGATGATTTTTGGCGTGACTATCACGACTACCAAAGGAAAGGTGTTCGCTTTATTCGCGATCCAAAACAAGCTGATTATGGTATTGTCGCTGTTTTCCAAGATATATATGGTAACCTTTGGGATCTTCTCGGTGACTAATACCACATACATATTATTATAAAGGGGCACTTTACGATGACTTTACAAAAAATTTTACCTTTTGCACACAACTTATTAGCTAAAGCACTCAAAAATGGGGGTATTGCTGTTGATGCCACAATGGGAAATGGTAATGATACTTTACGCTTAGCTGAACTTGTTGGACGTCGTGGCCATGTCTATGCCTTTGACATCCAAGCGCAGGCACTCACTCAGACGAAAGAACGACTCCAAACAGCCGGTCTGTTAGAACGTACTAGCCTCTACCTCCAAGGTCATGAAACGGTTTCAAGTGTTATCCCACCGGCACATCATGGTCACGTTCAAGCCGCTATTTTCAATTTAGGGTATTTACCTGGAAGTGACAAAAGTATTGTGACGACACCACACACAACTTTAGCAGCAATTGAACAGCTTTTACATTTACTTTCTCCAACTGGAATTATTATTCTCGTGATCTACCACGGTCATGATGGTGGGAAAGTTGAACGTGATATGTTATTACCATTTGTGGCTCAATTACCACAACGTGATTTTCACGTCTTACAATATCAATTTTTAAACCAACAAAATAATGCTCCCTTTATTATTGCGATCGAACGCAAATAGGATCAGTACTAAAAAAAATCGGTCTATAATAGACCGATTTTTTGTTTAGAATGATGTCCAACCACCATCTGTTTGGACTGTTGCCCCTGTCATATGCGTCGCATCATCTGAAGCTAAAAATAAAATTGAGGCGGCTTGTTCTTCAGCAGTCGCATTTCTTTTTTGCATCGTTTGCGTTTTTTGCCCTGCCATTGATTGTACCTTTGAAAGATCAACCCCAGCAGCAAGTGCTTCGGCTTGGCGGGCTTTGACTAAAGCAAAAGCTTTTTCTACCATTGGTGTATCCGTACCAGCTGGATTAACAGAATTAATTCGGATACCATATTGGGCATAATCAAGAGCAAGATTTTTTGTTAGGCCATTGACTGCATGTTTTGAAGCTACGTATGCCGGATTGCCTGGTAGTCCGGTTAAGCCGGCAATTGATGCATTATTGACAATTACCCCACCTGTTCCTTGTGCAATAAATTGGTCAAGCTCATATTTACAGCAATAATAAACGCTATAAAAATTATTGGCCATCGTAAAATCCATATCTGCTTTCGCAAGTTTATGCAGTGGCTGTGGATTACCCATTACACCTGCATTATTGATCGCAATATCCAGTTTACCATAGGTTGCGATTGTCGTCTCAATCACTTGAGCACAATTTTCTTCTAGTGAAAGATCGGTATTCAAGTAAATCCCTTCACCACCATTTGCATGAATCTCAGCTAAAACAGTTGCTCCCTCATTCGGTAAAATATCAACTAAAACAACTTGTGCCCCTTCTAAGGCCGCACGCTTAGCTGTCGCTGCTCCAATTCCAGCTGCAGCTCCGGTAATAATCATCACTTTGTTCGCAAAACGATTGGTAAAAAATGTTTGTTCCATTGTTATTCTCCCTTATCCCTCGTTATTTTTTTCTTTTGTAGTAGTATAGCGTATATTTAGTAAAAAAAACATTTTTTTCGTATTTATTCAGCTATTTCAAATCAAAAAAACTGAAGATTTTCAACCTTCAGTTTTTTGGTATACTTTTTTAGTTTACTGAGATGAAATCTTCAGCAACAATTTCTTGTGCTTCTGGTGTTGTTGTCCAGTCTAAGAATTGTTTTGCCGCATCACTTAATTCATCTTCTTGGTAAACTAAGATGAATGGACGAGCAATTAAATATGTTCCATTGCCAACATTCTCTGCTGATGCTTCAGCACCTTCGATTGCGACAGCTTGTACTGTTTCATCAACTGATCCTAAAGAGATATAACCAATTGCATTCGGGTTTTGTGCAACTTCAGCTTTTACCCCACCAGTTCCGTTGAACTCTTTTGCATTTGTTGTCATTTGATCTTTGATACCAACAATTTCTTCAAAGGCTCCACGTGTTCCTGACGCTGACTCACGTGCCACAACTGCGATCGCTAAGTCTGGTCCGCCAACTTCGCTCCAGTTAGTGATTTCCCCTGTATAAATTTTCGCTACTTGCTCAACTGTTAAATCTTGAACTGGGTTATCTGCATTCGTAATGATTGCAATCCCATCTAAAGCGATTACTTGCTCTGTTACCCCTGATTTTTCTTCTGTTTTTAAATCACGTGATGACATTCCTAAGTCAACTGTACCTTCTTGTGCGGCTTTAATTCCGTCTGAAGATCCTGAGGCACTGACTTTTAAATCAATTGTGCTATTTTCAGCTTCAAAAGCTGGTTCTAATTGTTCCATTAATGCATTAACTGATGATGATCCTGATATTGTAACTGTTGATGATGTTTCTGCATCACCGCTTGCTGTGTCGTTCCCACATGCTGCTAATCCTGTTGATAACCCTAAAACTGCTACTAATGCCATAAGTTTTTTCATCTTCATAACCTCTTTATTATGTTTAAAATTATAGATGCCTTGTGGAATCTATCTCCTTGTTCTCATCTACAGGTCTTAGTTTACCAAGATTTTGTTAATAGATAATCGTTATCATTTAAAAGTGGTGTTAATAAATGAAAAAATTTCGTGAATAGAATTAGCTAGCGATTTACACAGTTCTTACACTTTGAGATTTGCTTGATATTGGGCAGCTCGTCGCATCCGTTCTTCAAACATCTGATTAAACATAATATCCGTGACACTTTCAGGGCTCTCACTCATACCATTACGAACCCATTCATAAATAACACCAAAAATGCCAAATGTGTGAAATGCCTGTACAAACGGATTTAACTCTTCTTCTGTCGCTGGTTTTGCTTGCTCTGCAAATTCATAAAGGGCCTGAATCAATAAATATAATAAGTCATTTTCATACAGTGAGATAAATAATGGACGATTCATATAAAAAAAGCGCATAAATTCCAGTGATGATTCATAACTTGGACCCGTTTCGGGAAAACGATTATCTAATTGCTGGGCCCACTGTTCCATAACGTACCGTAATTTAAAAACAATAACTGCTTCTTTTGAATGAAAATTCCGATAATATGTTGCTCGTCCGACGTTTGCACGTTCTGTAATTTCGGTAATTGTTATCTCTTCTATTTTCTTTGTCTCTAATAATTGTAATAAACTATCTGCTAAACATTCTTTTAAAAATTCATTCGTCACGTTTCGACGTGTTTTCATGAGACAAAATCCCCCTTTTTGTTTCTTTTTCACTTTTAGTACTTGACCCTTGCACCGAGTTATAGTATTTTGAATCAAATGCAACATTTGTCTCATTTGAAACAGATGTTGCATTCATTATCCTTAACATCTTATTACTTGTCAACATGGAGGGAAAATACAATGAAGATTGTTTTACAACACGTCACAAAACGTGACTGGCTTTTTTTAGCCATTAGTTTTATTTTTATCATTTCTCAAATATGGCTTGACCTCAAAATTCCTGAGTTCATGTCAGAAATTACCCGCTTGATTCAAACGCCTGGTAGCGAACTTCAACCAGTGTTAACAAGCGGATTTTATATGCTCCTTTGTGCTCTTGGGAGTATGGCTGCAGCAATTTTTACTGGTTTTTTCATTGCTAAAATTGCAGTCGGTGTGTCGATGCGTTTACGAGCATCTATTTTTGATAAGACACTCGACTTTTCAACTGCAGAATTAAATAAATTCTCAACTGCGAGTTTGATTACACGTTGTACCAACGATGTGACTCAAATTCAAACATTAGTTGCGATGGGACTCCAAACATTTATCAAGGCACCAATCTTAGCTGTTTGGGCAATTACAAAAATTTCAAGTTCAGCATCTGCTTGGACGATCACAACTGCGATTACAGTTGTCTTAATTGTCATTATTTTGGCTTCAGCAATCGCTGTCGTCTATCCAAAAACAATTCGTCTCCAAAAGTTAACTGATCAACTGAACCGAATTGCTCGTGAACATTTAATGGGATTACGTGTCATTCGTGCCTACAATGCCGAAAATTTCCAAGCAGAAAATTTTGAAGAAGCAAACAGCGAGTTAACAAATACAAACTTAGCAATTAACCGCACGATGGCCTTCTTGACACCAGTCTTAACTTCAGTGTCTTCTGGACTATCACTGGCGATTTATGCTGTTGGTGCCTTCTTAATTCAAGATGCTGTTGGTCCTGATAAGTTGAATTTATTCTCTGACATGATTGTGATGTCTTCGTATGCAATGCAAGTTGTCTTCTCATTCATCATGCTTGTTTTCACATTTATCATGTTACCGCGTGCTGTTGTTTCTTTACGCCGAATTACTGAAGTGCTAACAACGCCGCTTTCGATTCCAAATGGAACAAAAACAGTTGGAACAGAATCAGGAACAATTGAATTTGACAATGTTTCTTTTAGCTATCCTGATGCCGAAGAAGCTGTTCTTGAAAACATTAGCTTCAGTGCCAAAAAAGGGGAAACTGTTGCCTTTATCGGTGCAACTGGTGCTGGTAAGACGACTTTGCTACAAATGATTCCGCGTTTCTATGATGCTACGACAGGTAGCGTTCGTGTTGATGGTGTTGATGTCAAAGAATACGATGTTCACGCACTTCGCAATCGAATGAGTTATATCACGCAAAAGAGTATTTTATTCAGTGGGACAATCACTGATAACATTGCTTATGGTGATAATGGCCAAGGTGAAATCACTGCCGAAGCAATTAAAAAAGCTGCTGAAATTAGCCAAGCTAGTGACTTTATTGCACAAAAAGAAGGACAATATGATGCCCATGTAGCCCAAGGAGGAAGTAACTTCTCTGGTGGTCAAAAGCAACGTCTTTCAATTGCTCGTGCCGTCGCTCGTGATCCACAAATTTATTTATTTGATGATTCATTCTCAGCACTCGATTATAAAACTGACAAAGTTTTACGCCATGCATTACGTGATGCGGCCAAAGATGCCACATTATTAATTGTTGCCCAACGTATCGGAACGATCCGTAATGCGGATAAAATCATCGTGCTTGATGATGGGAAAGCTGTCGGAATTGGGACACATAGTCAGTTACTTGCTGATTGCCCGGTTTACCGCGAAATTGCTCAATCACAATTATCAGAGGAGGAATTAGTCTAATGAAAGCGACGTTAAAACAATTATTTTCTTATTTACGCCACTATCGTATTTTATTAATCATTGCGATTATTTTAGCGAGCTGTAGTGCTATTTTCGCCGTTATCACGCCTGACTTCCTCAGTGAAATTACAACGGAAATCCAAATAGGATTAATGGGGGAAATGAATACTGATGCCGTTTTACGTCTCACATTTATTGCCGGTTTACTCGTTCTTGGAAGTATGATCTTCGGATTTGTGCAAAACTTCATGATGGCGACAATTTCACAACGTACTTCACAACGTTTAAGAAGTGAAATTAATGCGAAAATTGATGCTATGCCACTCGCATATTTTGACCGAACAACTTATGGGGAAACTTTAAGTCGTGTCACAAATGATGTTGATACATTGGCTACAGCTCTAAATAGCAGTATCGGTCCTCTAATTAGTAGTTCAATTATGATTATCGGAACGTTGTTCATGATGTTCTATACGAACTGGATTATGGCAATTGCTGGTTTAAGTGCTACAATCTTAGGGTTCACACTCACGATGACAATTATGAAAAAGAGTCAGCCATTCTTCTTATCACAACAAAAAGAACTCGGGGCGTTAAATGGACATATTGAAGAAGTATTCAGTGGTCAAACTGTCGTTAAAGCGTATAATAATGAAGCTGGTGTGCGTGAATATTTCCACGCTAAAAATACCGAGCTGTATAACAGTGGTTGGAAAGCACAATTTCTCTCTGGATTAATGATGCCAATCATGGGATTCATCTCTAACTTTGGTTATGTTGTCGTTTGTATTACTGGTGCAGTTCTCGTTTTAAATGGCTCAATTGAAATTGGTGTGATTGTCGCATTCATGCTCTATGTACGTCTGTTTATGAATCCACTTGGTACAATCGCCCAAGCATTCGGTGCACTCCAACCTGCAACAGCAGCTGGGGAACGAATCTTCACATTATTAAATGAAGAAGAGCTTGCAAATGAAACACAAAAAACAGCACATCTTGATACAGTTCAAGGTGATGTTACATTCACAAACGTAAACTTCAGCTATACACCGGAACGAACAATTATTAATGACTTCTCAGCTCATGTTCATGCCGGTCAAAAAGTTGCCATCGTTGGTCCAACTGGTGCCGGAAAAACAACGCTTGTAAACTTATTAATGCGCTTCTATGAACTCAATGGTGGTTCAATTGCTATTGATGGTGTACCAATTGCGGATTTAACACGAGAAAATGTCCACGGATTATTCGGAATGGTGTTACAAGATACGTGGGTCTTTGAAGGAACAGTCCGTGAAAACTTAGTCTATGCGACACCAAATGTCAGCGACGAACAACTGAAAGCCGTTTGTAAGGAAGTTGGTCTCTATCACTTTATCAAAACGTTACCACACGGATTTGATACGGTACTCGATGAAAAAACGGCCTTATCTTCAGGACAAAAGCAATTAATTACGATTGCTCGTGCGATGATTGAAAATGCGCCACTATTGATTTTAGATGAAGCCACTTCTTCAATTGATACACGTACTGAAAAAATCATTCAAAATGCAATTGATAGCTTAACAACGGGCCGGACATCATTCGTGATTGCTCACCGTTTATCAACAATTAAAAATGCTGATCTCATTTTCGTTATGAAAGATGGCGATATTATTGAAACTGGTAACCACGATGAACTCATCGCAGCCAAAGGTTTCTATTGTGATCTGTATAATAGTCAGTTTGATCAAGCCGACTAGTCGAAAAAAAGAGCTACTTACGAAAGTAAGCAGCTCTTTTTGTTTCTTGTGATTTATGGTATTGTTAAGCAAATAAACTTGAGAAAGTGAGTACTGGTGATGACAGAAAAAGAGAAAATGCTATCTGGACTACTCTATGATTGTGGTGATGCCACTTTATTGGCTCAGTGGCACAAAGCGAAAGATTTAACGCGAACATTCAATCAACTTCCTTCCACTGATACGAAACATAAAAACCAAATTTTACAGCAACTGTTAGGCAAAAGTGGCACTAATTTATGGATTACCCCACCTTTTTTTGTTGATTATGGCGAAAATATCTTCTTTGGTAACAACTGCGAAGTCAATTTAAACTGTACATTTTTGGATGCAAATCGAATTCAAATTGGGGACAATGCCCTAATTGCTCCCAATGTTCAAATTTATACTGCCTTTCATCCAACCCATGCTGCCGATCGATTTGGAGACATAAATGCAGCTGACAGCTTTACCTTTTGTAAAACCCAAACTGCTCCAGTAATAATTGGAGATAATGTTTGGATTGGTGGTGGTGTGATTATCCTTCCCGGTGTCACGATTGGGGATAATGTTGTGATTGGGGCTGGAAGTGTCGTCACACATGATATTCCCGATCATACAATTGCTTATGGAAACCCCTGCCGAGTTATCCGCGAAAATAGCCAACACAACTGCGAAATAGTAGAAATAAAAAATTAATACTGACAACCAAAAAAGCAACACCGCAATGTTGCTTTTTTTAGTCATTATTTTCTTTTTCGTGAGATATTCCAAATAGCTAATACGGCGAATAAGCAACCACTTCCGATTAAAACACTGATACTTACCCATGGTGTGACCATCGTATCGTTGAAAAACAACTCGACACCCATGAATGTTTTAAACTCGGTCACAGCACTCAACGGTGCATCAGCAAAACTAATTGCGATTGGCTTTTCCATAATAACTTGACGAAATAGTGCTGCTGCATGTGAGACTGGAAAGAGTTTAACGACAAACTGAACTGCTTCAGGTAAGTTTCCAATTGGCAAATAAATGCCGGCTAAAAAGCCAATAATGGTTCCAACAATCGTACTCGCTGTTGAAAAAGCGTTATTACTTTGAAAAAATGAGACAAAAAACAAGACCATTGCTGCATTTGTTATTGTCGTCAGTATAATCAAACCGAGCACTTTAAGTAGTGTCCAAAACGTCATGAATTCACCACCATTAACTACGAGATACACTTCAACAAGAATAAGTGTCACGATGCTCATAATTAAACCAATGACAATGGCACTGCTGATATAACCACTAAAAATCGTTTGGCTCTTTAGTGGTGAGGCTGTAAAGTCCCTTGTAATCTTCTTTGTTCGGTCTTCAATCATAATACCAAATGCACCCATTGTCGTCGTCACTGACGTTACCGATAAGAGTCCTGCCATAATCCATGAATCCATGAGTTGGCGTGTTGCCTGCAATCCTGAATCAGCGAGGCTTTGTGTCCAGACATCACCAAGAAACAAAGCATACATTCCAATAATAATGAACACAGCAAGCAAAGAAAAGAAAATTGCTGAACGATCACGAAAGAAAATTTTTAAATTACGTACTGTAAATACACGCATCACGAACGCATCTCCTTTCCGGTTATCATGATAAACACATCATCCATTGTACCTTTGATTACTTCAAAACTCTCTAATTCTGTTAGACATGCTGTAATCACGGGTACAGCATCTAGCGTTGATTGAATATTGACCTCAAATGTATCGGCTATTTGATGATATGTCAGTTGAAACTGTTGTAAGACTGCTGCTACTGCATTGACATTTTTGGTTGCGAGAATGAGTTTATCTTTGGAATAGTGTTCTTTTAATTCTGCGGGTGTGCCTTTAGCCGTGATGTGTCCTTCATCAATGATGACCACATAGTCAGCTCGTGCTGCTTCTTCCATATAATGTGTCGTCATGAAAATTGTCATCTGATTTTGTTTTTGAATGTCTTGTATCGTTTCCCACACCGCTTGACGCGTTTGCGGATCAAGTCCTGTTGTTGGCTCATCCAAAAATAAAATTTTCGGTGTATGAATTAACGCTCGGGCAATATCACAGCGTCGCTTTTGCCCACCTGATAATTTCCCATATGGTCTTTTTAAGAGTTCAGTCACTCCGGTTAAATTCGCAGTTTTTTGAACTGCTTGATGCAGTTCCTTACCATGCAAGCCATAAAAGCTTCCTCTTGTTTGCAAATTTTCTTCAACTGTCAATAAATTATCGAGGACACCTTCTTGAAAGACCGCACCAATCATTTGTCGGATTTGTTGATCATGTGTACCAACTTCCCACTGAGCAACAGTAATACTGCCACTATCCGCTTGGAGCAATGTGCAAATCATATCAATAGTAGTAGATTTACCGGCACCATTTGGACCTAAAAAAGCAAATAATTTCCCTGTTTCAACATAAAAATCCAAACCTTGAACTGCTTGAATTTTACCATAGCTTTTATATAAATTTTTGACCTTGATTATTTTTTCCATTTTGCTGCCCCACCTTTTTGAAAAGTATTGTTAGCTAGTATAGCGGAATCTCATCCAACAGACAAGCATGATTCGGCTGTTGATTCAGCTTCCAATATGCAAAAAAAAACTCCACTCTTCATGAAGTTTTTATCATCATTATTCTTTTCGCTACCGTTGCGTATCACCAGGTGTTAATGTCCGAATAACGCGACATGGATTGCCAGCTGCAATGACATTTTCTGGTAAATCTTTTGTGACGATACTCCCGGCACCAACTACGGTATTCGCTCCAACTGTGACTCCTGGCATAACTTTCACGTCACCACCAAACCAGACGTTATCCCCAATTGTAATTGGATACGCATATTCCAATCCACTATTTCGCTGTTCAATATCAAACGGATGTCCTGCAGTGTACAGTCCACAGTTTGGTCCAAAGAAAACATAATTTCCAATCGTTACTTTTGCATCATCCAAAATAATTAAATTATGGTTGGCATAAAAATGATGACCAATCTGAATATTATAACCATAATCGGCATAAAATGGTTGCTCGATAACAAAATTTTCACCAATATTCGCCACAAGCCGTTGGATTAATTCGGTACGCTCCTGAAAGTCTGCGACTGAAAGCTGATTATATTGCTGACACATCTGCTTACAATACGTTCTTTCAGCAATTAATTGTGGATCATAGTTATTATTGTATAAAAGTCCTAAGCTAGCTTTTTCTTTTTCTGTTAACATAATTTTGCTCCTTTTTTTCTTGATTATACTACGTCTATCGTATTTAAAGCGAGAAAAAAAATCACTGTTTACTTGCTACCGCAAACGAACAGTGATCTTTCATTCTATTATTTTTTGAGTACAGCTTTTATTCCATCAGCCACAAATTCAACCTGTGTTCCGACAATTACTTGTGCTGTTGTCTTGTTCAGTTTCATGACACCTTTTGCTCCAAGTTTTTTCAGTGCTCCTTCATCAATTAAATCTGAATCAACCACATCTAAACGCAAGCGTGTAGCACAGTTATCAACTTTGACAATGTTTGTTGCTCCACCCAAGCCAGTAACATAGTGCTCATATAACTCTTGTTCTGTATATGAAAGTTGTTGTTCTGGTTCTTCTAACATATCCTCATCATTTTCACGCCCTGGTGTTGGTAAGTTTAACTTTACAATTAACGTATAGAAGACGGTAAAATATAACCCGGCCATCCCAGCACCAACTGCTAAAATTAAGAGTGGCTTTGTCGCTAAACTAAAGTTTAACATATAATCAATGGCACCTGCTGAGAATGTGAAGCCGTGTAAAACTCCAAGGCTATCAGTGATGAACATTGATAAGGCACTTAAGACTGCATGTGCCACGAGTAAGACTGGTGATAAGAAGATAAATAAAAATTCAAGTGGTTCTGTTACCCCTGTTAAGAATGATGTTAGAGCTAATGATAAGAGCATCCCGGCAACTGCTTTACGCTTATGCTTTTTAGCTGCAAAATACATCGCTAATGCTAAGGCAGGTAATCCAAACATCATAATTGGGAAGAATCCAGCCATGAAGTGACCCGCTGTTGGATCACCGGCGAAGAAGCGGTTTAAATCACCTGTTGCTCCCGCGAAATCTCCTAATTGGAACCAGAAGAAACTATTAAAGACATGGTGTAGCCCTAACGGTAAAAGTAAACGATTGAAGAAGGCGAAGAAGGCTGCTCCAAATGCACCAAATCCAGCAATTCCCATTGATGCTTCTGTTAAACCACCTTGGATACTTGGCCAAATCATCGCTAAAGGTATCGCAATCACTACCGAAATAATTCCAGCCATGATTGGTACTGCACGGCGGCCACCAAAGAAGGCTAAGAACTCTGGGAGACGAACACCACGGAATTTATTGTATGAGAGTCCACCAATAATCCCTGCTAATATTCCACCTAAAAAGGAAATATTTAATGTTGTAGCAATTGCTTCCTCAAAATTAATTCCCCAATACGTAACGGTAATATGCGTGAGCGTTAAGTATGAGACTAATCCGGCAAGTGCTGAAGCCCCATTTTGATCATCTGATAAACCAACAGCTACACCGACTGCGAATAACATCGGCAAATTATCAAAAATAGCACTCCCTGCTGATCCAAAGTACGGTAATATTTGGTCAACAAACGGAATAAAGTTTAACGCCGTTATTACATCTGCTTGCCCTAAGCGGAGCATTAATCCGGCAATTGGTAATACTGCGATTGGTAAAACGAGCGATTTTCCAATTTTTTGTAAAAATTTCAACATCTCTTTCATCCTCCATTTTTCATTCTTGTATAGACATGTTACCAACCAATGTTAATTGTTCGTCAATATTGTGTCAATTATTTATGAATTTATTTGAATGATTCTTGCAATATTTTTCATTAATGAGAAAAATATTGCGCTTTTTTAGATTTTTTCGGCTTTTTTATCCGAAAAATGAAAATTTTCATTTTTGCTCTTGGAACGAAATTACCTAATCACATATTGATTTTCAAAAGAGATTGTTCACTTATTTCACATAAAAACCTACCTGTTCTTAGCTTTTTATAGCTATTTGAATCACTCTACTTCAGATGCTAAATTGCTGTCTTATATTGGCATTTTGATAGGTTAACTTTTTATACCACCTGCTTTACTTCATGGTAGCATCACAGTCAGTCACGCTCTTCTATAACGTGATTCAGCCTAGTAATTAGCTGAAAATCGAAAGTGGCTGAACTCATTTTTTGCATTCAGTCATTTCCTTATTTTCGTCGCTATTATTTAAGTGATTGAGTCGATGCTTGCATCAATTGCGAATGAAAAATAATCATTTTCACAAAACTTATTTTTGAGTGAGAATGAGTTTTTTCTAGAAATTGAAGACAAAATCACGTTATTGCTTTTTCACCTCAAATATTCTGGTGTGAAAATCGACTTCAGACGCTCTCTTTTTTAAAACGTGCTTCCTGCTTCAAGGCTCAAAAAAACACCCATCAAAATGACGCAATCTTAAATTGGCATTTTGATGGGTTAATTTTTTATACCGCCTTGCTGCTATCCTTCTTTACTTTGTGATAGCACCGCAGTCAGTCACTCTCTTCTATAACGTGATTCAGCCTACGAGTATTCGCAAAAACGAAAGGAGATACGGGTGACATCTCAGCTACCTGTATCTCCTTCCTAATTTTGCCTACCGCACTCGTTGCTGACTTAATACTTAGTTTTCAGCACCGGCTTCATCACTTAGTGGATTTGAAACGAGCTTCACACTTCGAGACTCGTCAAAACAAAAAGACAGCTCCCACCACTTTTTTGTGGTCTGAAGCTATCTTTCCTTTTTTGACATTCCGTCTCGATGTTACTTTATTGCTTTGGGTAACAACGTGCTCAGGCTCTCTTGATTATTCCCACTCAATTGTTGCTGGCGGCTTAGAGGTAATGTCATAGACGATTCGGTTAACTCCTTTGACTTCATTGACGATGCGAACTGATACTTTTTGTAGCATTTCCCATGGTAATTTAGCAAAGTCCGCTGTCATCCCATCGATTGATGAAACGGCACGAATCCCTAATGTGTAATCGTATGTTCGTTGATCACCCATAACCCCAACTGAGCGGAGGTTGGTTAAAACCGTGAAGTATTGCCACACGTCTTTTTGTAAACCGAAGTTCACAACTTCTTCGTGTAAGATAGCATCTGATTCACGAACGATGTGTAATTTTTCTTCAGTGATATCACCGATGATGCGGATTGCTAATCCTGGTCCTGGGAATGGTTGACGCCAAACGAGTTGTGGCGATAATCCTAACTCAATTCCTAATTGACGCACTTCATCTTTGAATAAAGTATCAAGTGGTTCAATCAGTTTGAATTCCATATCTTCTGGTAATCCACCTACGTTGTGGTGTGATTTGATTGTTTGTGCTGTTTCTGTCCCAGACTCAACGATATCAGTATATAACGTTCCTTGGGCGAGCCACTTCACGTTTTCTTCTTTCGCTAAACGTTTTTGCTCATCATCAAAGGTGTAGATAAATTCATTTCCGATAATTTTCCGTTTTTCTTCTGGATCACTGACACCAGCAAGCTTGCTCATGAAACGTTCGCGAGCATCGACTTTAATAATGTGCATATTGAATTCTTCACCGAAGACATGCATCACCATTTCAGCTTCATTTTTACGTAATAAATTGTGATCGACGAATAAACACGTTAACTGGTCACCGATTGCTTTATGTAATAAGGCGGCGACAACTGATGAATCAACACCACCACTTAATGCACATAAGACATGATCTGTTCCAACTTGTTCACGAATTTTTGCAACTTGCATGTCGATGAAGCTTTTCATCGTCCAATCACCTTTCGCTTGACACACTTCATAAATGAAGTTCTTAATCATTGCTGTTCCGTGTTCACTATGTTGCACTTCCGGGTGGAATTGTACCGCATACATTTTACGGTTTTCATCATGCATCATGACGATTGGCGTTGTATCCGTTTGGGCATCAATGCTGAATCCTTCAGGTACTTCAACAACATGGTCACCATGACTCATCCACACAACTTGTTGTTCAGGTAAGTCTTTACATAATGGTGTTGGATGCACGATTTCGATTTCTTTGCGTCCATACTCACGTGAGTGGGCACCTTCGACTTTTCCACCGTAGTGGTGTGCCATATACTGCATTCCATAACAAATTCCCATTACTGGAATTCCTAGATCAAAAATTGCTGGATCAGGACGGAATGAACTTTCATCGTAGACACTATTTGGTCCTCCTGATAAAACAATCCCTTTTACGTTTCCTAAAGCTTGAATTTCTTCAGCTGTCATTTTATGCGAACGTAATTCTGAGTAAACACCGAGTTCACGAATACGGCGGGCAATCAATTGATTATATTGACTCCCGAAATCTAAAACAACAATCATTTCATTTTTCATGGGTTGAGTTCTCTTTTCTTTTAAATTTCTAGTTCGGTACTCACAAATTGGAACTGTTCAACATCGAAAAGTCCTTTATTTGTCAGTTTTAATTTTGGAATCACTGGAAGTGATAAAAATGAGAGGGTCAAGAAAGGATTAAATGCCGCACTAAACCCTAATGTCGTCAGTGCTTGATGTAATTCTTCCAAGTTTGCAAGCACTTCCGGGATTGGCCGGTCTGTAATTAAGCCAGCAACTTCGAGTTGTAGTTGTGCGATTACTTTTCCTTGATTTACAACAACAATTCCACCATTGATTTGGGCAATTGCTTGGGCAGCGACTTGCATATCAGTATCATTCATTCCCATGACTAATAAGTTATGAGAATCGTGAGCAATGGTTGTCGCTATTGCTCCTGTTTGCAAACCAAACCCCTTCACAATCGCCATTCCTAAACTCTGCTGTGCTTTCGTATGACGTTCAATTACTGCCATTTTCGCCAAATCAGCTTGAGTATCACCGACAAAGTTAGTCGTTGGCGTGACTGTTACGATGGCTTCATTGGTTTGGAGATGATTCGGAATAATTTCAATTGCCCGCACCTGCGTTGAGGCTAATGGGAACGTAAAATCAATATTATCAGGAATGTGAACACTATTCCCTAATGATTTTGTAGTCGGTTGTTTTCCTATCGCTGCATAATCAACTTCAATTCCATCTTTATAAATAGCGCGAATTGACATCGTGGTTAAATCACTTACTAGTAAACAATCTGCTTTGAGACCAGGCGCGATTGCACCACGGTCATGGAGTCGATAGCATTGTGCTGTATTCAAAGTTGCCATTCGAACAGCTAACAGTGGATCAACGCCGGCTCGAATCGCAATGCGAATCGCATTATCAATACTTCCTTCCCGCAATAAATCATCTAAATGTTTATCGTCGGTACATAAGCAAATCCGATTATTGTTTGCCAAATTCACTTCTTGTAATAATTCTTCCAAATTTTTTGCGGCTGTTCCTTCGCGCATGAGGACATACATGCCTCGACGTAAACGCATTAAGACTTCTTCGTGGTGTTCACATTCATGATCAGTCATCACACCAGCAGTAATATAACCATTCAGTTGCTCAGCTGTCAGTCCCGGTCCATGACCATCAACAACCAGATTGCGGTCTTTCGCAGCTTGTAATTTAGCAATGACATCCGGATCTGTATTCAAAACTCCAGGATAATTCATCATTTCTGCGAGTCCGAGCACCCGTGGATGATCGTATAATGGTGCTAGATCTGCCGCATTCAATACAGCTCCACTTGTTTCAAACGCTGTTGCTGGGACGCATGATGACGCCATAACGAAGACATCGAGACCAATATTTTCACTCGCATCAAGCATATATTGAATACCTTCAACACCTAGGACATTGGCAATTTCATGCGGATCACTCACGACACTTGTCACACCATGTTGCAATGACAAACTCGCAAATTTACTTGGGGTCACGAGTGAAGATTCTAAATGAACATGAGCATCAATTAAACCAGGAATCAGATAGTGTCCTCGTGCATCAACAATTGTTTCTGCCTGAGGATACTCACCAATGCCCACAATAATCCCATCACTAATCGCCACATCACTCACATATGTCGTTAATGTAAAGACATCAACAATTGTTGCTTGATGAAAGACCAAATCAGGTAGCTGTTGCTTCATCGCAACTTGAATCAGTTTCGTTAAAGCTTCCATGTTCCTCACTCCTTTACTTATGAAGCAATTTTATTTTGAATAATTTGGTGCTTCTTTCGTAATTTGAATATCATGTGGATGACTTTCACGTAAACCGGCACCAGTAATTTTAACAAATTTTCCATTTACTTTCAGATCAGCAATCGTTGCCGTTCCACAATATCCCATACTTGAACGTAATCCCCCCATTAATTGGTAAATCACATCTTCTAATTTCCCTTTATGTGGGACGCGTCCTTCGATTCCTTCAGGAACTAATTTTTTGGCTTCTTTAGCATTTGATTGGAAGTAACGATCCTTACTTCCGCGTGCCATCGCCGCTAATGATCCCATTCCGACATAGACTTTATATCGACGGCCTTCAAGTAACACTTCTTCTCCTGGCGCTTCTTCTGTCCCAGCTAATAGCCCCCCGAGCATGACACAGTCAGCACCGGCAGCGATTGCTTTTGGAATATCACCAGATAATTTAATTCCACCATCGGCGATTACACCAACACCGGCAGCTTTACAAACTTGAGCGACTTCATTCACAGCTGAAATTTGCGGAACACCAACACCGGCAACAACGCGTGTTGTACAGATTGAACCTGGTCCAACCCCAACTTTAACAGCATCTGCACCAGCAGCGATTAAATCTTTGGCAGCTTCTGGTGTGACAATATTTCCTGCAATAACGTCTAAAGCTGGAAAGTTTGTTTTAATTTGTGCAACAGCATTTAAAATACCTTCTGAATGACCATGTGCTGAATCGACTGTAACCAGGTCAACACCTGCTTTTACTAAAGCAGTTACACGTTCAATTAAGTCAGCACCAACACCAACAGCAGCTCCACAACGTAAGCGTCCTTGGCTGTCTTTACATGAATGCGGATAATTTTGCACATTATCAATATCTTTGATTGTAATTAACCCACATAAACAGTTATCTTCATCAACAATTGGTAATTTTTCAATACGATTTTCCAATAAAATGGCCTTTGCCTCTTCTATTGAAGTTCCGACTGGTGCTGTAATTAACTTTTCTTTTGTCATCACATCGGCAACTGGTGTTTCATCTAATGTACGGTATTTCAAGTCACGATTTGTAATAATTCCGACCAGTTTTCCGTGTTTTGTGACTACTGGCAATCCTGAAATACGGTATGTCGCTAAAATTTCTTCGGCCGCAATCAATGTTGATTCTGGGTGTAACGTAATTGGATTGGTAATCATTCCATTTTCTGAGCGTTTCACGCGATCAACTTCTTTTGCTTGCTCTTCGATTGACATATTTTTGTGAATAATCCCAATTCCACCTTGGCGTGCTAAAGCGATTGCCAGTTGTGATTCAGTTACAGTATCCATTGCTGCTGAAAGTACCGGGATGTTTAAACGGATATTTTTTGTTAATTGCGTTTGCAATGAAACCTCATTAGGTAGTACTGCTGAACGTTGCGGAATCAATAATAAGTCATCGAATGTATATCCTTCTAAAACAATTTTCCCATTCATATCTGGATTATTCATTTGTATATGCCTCCTGTATGCATTTCCCCCCACGACACGAATAGCTGTTTTTATGTATAGAAAAAGCGCACCTTAGCCACTGTGAAAAAAGCATGTAATTTTCGCAATGAACGTAAGGTAACGCTAAAAAGCATAACTTTTGTGTAGATGTTAGCATTCACAAAAGTAAGCCTAAAAAACGATACCTTATAGCCCTTCTATTTACGGTTTCAGGGTAGAGACTCTTGGACCAATTACCAAGTATATATAAAGTGTCAGATTATTCGTGTGTCGGGAATATTTAATTTTTATTAGTATTTATACTACTGCTGTCAGTCGTTGATGTCAATCATTTTCGTCTAAAATCGTTATTTTTCTTGAATTCATTGGCGACTCTAACAGAGAAAGCGGTGTTTTATTCTTTTTATTTATGCTAAAATATAAACTAACTACTAATTTAGATTATAAAAAAATGAGGTTTAACTGCAATGAAACAAAAATTCAGAAAAATTTTGGCAATCATATTTATCAGTTTCATCAGTTTCGTCTGTTTATTCATAATCGTAACTGTTATCACGCTCAATATGCGTCTCACATTCACGGAGCAGTATGATTATCAGGATGATGCTCCTGGCCAATACATTACTGTTCAAGGTTATGACCTCCACTACCAAATTATTGGTGAACCTACAGAAAAACCACCAATCCTCTTCCTTCATGGTTTCAATGCTGCTGCGAGTCATGAATGGAGTAAAATTGCTCCTTATTTAGCAGAGTATCAACTTATTTTAGTTGATCACCTCGGGATGGGCTATTCACAGCGTATACTTGAGCCCAATCCAATTTTGTCAATTCAAGGTCAAAGTAATTTATACGCTGATTTTATTAAACAACTCGGCTATGATCATGTTAATCTCATTGGGGTCTCATATGCTGGGGCAATCGCGACCCAATTGGCTTTTGATGCACCTGACTTAATTAACCAATTAATCCTGATTGGACCACAGCTCCTTGAACTCGGTGGTGGTGGCTTTTCAACGCTTTCTCGTTTACCTTTTGGAATCGGGAGTGGCTTCACTTACTTTGCTATGGGGGCTGGATTTTTTGGTACAGAGTTATATGCCTTGGATTGTAATTTTGAGCCTATTGGTTTTTGCCCGAGTGAAGAAGATCGTGCTATTCGACAACGTCAAGCTGAAATTCGGGGAACAACAGCAAGTTTTATGGCATATAATACTACCCCCCAACAAACGAGCCTACCCGATGCCTTACAACATCTTCAAATCCCAACACTCTTTATCTATGGAGAAGCGGACAGCCTTCAAGGTGGTGCCATGCAAACCGTTCAAACGTTATTACCTACTGCCGAAATGCAGATTATTGCCAATAACTACCATACTCCACATCTCCAGTCACCGGAGGCAACCGCCCAACCGATTCGGGAATTCTTTGATGAATAACAAAAACCACGCTCAGTAATAAGCGTGGTTTTTTTAGTGTTTATGATCGAATAATGTTAAATAAACAAAAATGCCTCCTGAAAGCACAAGAATAACTAAAATCGTTCCCAAGGTTACTAAAATCCCTTGCCAGACACCATATCCAAATGCTCCAAAAGAGACAAATCCTGTGAAAATTGAAGCGATGATAATAAAAATAATGCCCAATAGGATTTTCATTTGTCTCAGTCCTTTCTTTTTCCTAATATCATATTCCATATTATACGCTTTTACTTCCAAATTTCGATGGTATTTGTTGTATATTTTCTTTTAAAATATACTGAAAAAAATTGTACTTCACAAAAAAAACACAACTTCTTTAGTAAACATTTATTGTTTCTCAGAAATGAACTTTGTATACTGAATTTAGAGGTGTTAAAGTTATCTTTGAACTCCTCTACTCTTACTTAATTTTTTTATTCATTTTATTTTGTTTTCTCTCTTTTTTATCTTTCTGCTTTTGTATTTTACTTGTTGTTTCGCGACAACAAACAATTCGCGTTGACGAAGCGAATTGATTTATCTCCTTATAAAAAAACGACCGAGTGCATCGGTCGTTTTTTTCATATCCTTATTCTTTTGCTTTTAAAAGGGCTTTATCACCAATATCTGTCCGCCAGAAAACTGCTGTTTGTGAAAGCTCTGCTAATGCTTCTTTTAGTTGTGCTTGAGCTTGGGCTAGCGTTGGCGCTTGTGTTACTAAAAATGCTGCTCGACCACCATTCACAGTCCAGTGCTTGTCTTGAAGTTTCGTCCCTGCATGAAACACTTGAATATGTGTCCTATCAGCTAGTGTTTCTAATCCAACAATTGGTTGCCCCAATGTCGTTACAGTACCAGGATAGCCAAGACCGGCTAAACAAATTCCAAGGCTTTGCTGATTCGACCATGTAATTTCAGGCGTTTTATCAGCTAAAATATCTTCAATAATCGTAACAAGATCACTTTCTAATCGTGGGAGTAAAATTTCTGTTTCTGGGTCACCAAAACGGGCATTGAATTCAATTGTCTTCACCCCTGTTTTAGTCAACATACACCCTCCATAAAGAAAACCAGTGAATGGTCGCCCTTCTGTCACTAAGGCAGTAGCCATCCGTTGCATAATCGTTTCTAATGCTTGTTGGCGAGCAACCTCGCTAATTTGTGGTACGTCACTATACGCCCCCATGCCACCGGTATTTGGACCAAGATCACCATCATATGCCCGTTTATGGTCTTGTGAAAGCAGCATTGGATATACTGCTTGTCCATGAACGAAAGCCATAAATGAGAATTCTTCACCAACTAAACACTCTTCAATCACTACACGAGCTCCAGCTTGACCAAAGCTGGCATCAATTAACATCGATTGTAATGCTTGTTGTGCTTCTTCTAACGTTGTTGCAACAACAACACCTTTTCCTGCTGCCAGACCATCCGCTTTAATTACAATTGGTACTCCTTGTGTTTTTACATATTCCCATGCTTGATCGTATGCCGTAAACACAGCGTATGCTGCTGTCGGAATATCATATTTCGCCATTAAATCTTTCGCATATTGTTTACTCGCTTCAATTTGAGCAGCTGCTTGTGTTGGCCCAAAGATTGCCAATCCAGCTGCTAAAAATGCATCAACAACACCAGCGCTGAGGCTATTTTCTGGTCCAACAATTGTTAAATCAATTTTTTCTTTGAGCGCAAAGGTTACCAGTTGTTCAATTGCTGTTTCTTCAATTGCCACACAAGTAGCTAATTGAGCAATCCCATCATTCCCAGGTGCTGCAAAAATTTCGGTAACTTTTGGTGATTTAGCTACTTTCCAAACAAGAGCATGCTCTCGCCCACCACGGCCAATTACTAATACTTTCATTGTCGTTCCTCTTTTTCGTTTCGTTTAGTGTTTGAAGTGGCGTTCACCAGTGAAAATCATTGCAATGCCATGGGCATCCGCTGCGGCAATCGAATCAGCATCTTTAATTGACCCTCCTGGTTGGATAATCGCTGTGATTCCAGCTGCGGCAGCTGCCTCTACTGTATCTGGCATTGGGAAGAAAGCATCTGATGCTAATACACTTCCTTGTGCCTTTTCACTTGCTTGCTCAATTGCAATTTTAGCCGCACCAACACGATTCATTTGCCCGGCACCAACACCAACAGTTTGCGCTTCATTTGCTAATACAATCGCATTTGATTTCACATGTTTCACAACTTTCCATGCAAATTGGAGTTGTGCTAATTCTGTTGCTGTTGGCTGACGTTTCGTTACAACTTCGTATGTGTCTGTTAATGTTGTATTCGCATCTTGTACTAAGAAGCCGCCAATTACTTGCGTAATTTGTTGGCTTTTTTGACGTGGGCGTGACATGTCTGTTGTCAATAATCGTAAGTTAGCTTTTTGTGTTAAAATTGCCAATGCCTCATCGCTAAAACTTGGGGCGATGATTACTTCTAAGAAGATTTTTTGCATTGCCGTTGCCACAGCTGCATTCACTTCTTGATTTGTTGCAATAATTCCGCCAAAAATCGAAATTGGATCTGCTGCATACGCACGTGCCCAAGCCTCATCAATTGTTGTACCAACGCCAACACCGCATGGATTCATGTGTTTCACGGCTACTACAACTGGTTCTTGAAATTCACTCACAATTTCTAAAGCTGCATTCGTATCTTGGATATTGTTATATGAAAGTTCTTTTCCGTGTAATTGTTTGGCACTTGCTAATGAATAGGGCGCTGTTGCATCTGTTTGATAAAACCGAGCTTGTTGATGTGGATTTTCACCATACCGTAGCGTTTGCTTTTGCTTTGCTTGAATGGTAATGACTTCTGGCTCAAGTTGCGCTTGCTCTTGAAGATACGTTGCAATCATAGCATCATAGGCCGCCGTTTGTGCGTAGACTTTTGCCGCTAAACGTTGACGTGTCGCAAAATCAACTTCGCCTGTTTCTAATAGCGCTGTTGCCACCTGTGAATAATCACTTGGATCACAGACAACCGTGACACGTTCATGATTTTTAGCTGCACTGCGCAACATTGATGGTCCACCTATATCGATTTTTTCTACACATTCTGCATACGTTGCCTCAGGATTCGCTATTGTTTGGGCAAATGGATATAGATTCACACAGACTAAATCAATTGGTAAAATTTCATGTTCCATAATTTGAGCTTGATGATGTTCATTTGTCAAAACTGCGAGTAATCCGCCATGGACTTTCGGGTGCAACGTTTTGACCCGTCCATCTAGAATTTCGGGGAATCCGGTCACTGAATCAATTGTTTGAACTGGTAATCCAGCTGCCTCTAGTGTGGCATACGTTCCGCCTGTCGAAATTAATTGATACCCGGTTGCAACTAATTTTGTCGCAAATTCAACTAAACCTGTTTTATCTGATACACTCAATAATGCTCGTTTCATTCGTTTTTCCCTAACTTTCGAAAAATTTTTTGTAACGTTTCTGGATATAATTGATGCTCAATTCGATGAATATAGTGTTCAATCGTCTCACGTTCCCAAACTGGATTTAACAGTAACCCTTCTTGGGCAATAATTTCACCTGTATCCATTCCCTCATCAACATAATGCACGGTCACACCCGTAATTTTCGCCTGGGCTGCAATTGCCTGATCGATGGCATCTTTCCCTTTAAAATATGGGAGTAATGACGGGTGAATATTCACAATGCGTTGGGGATAGGCTTGGAGTAACGTTGGGCCAATTAACCGCATATATCCCGCTAAAACAATGAACTCAACACGCTTCTCTTGTAAAAAAGTAAGAATCTCATGTTCATATGCCGTTTTACTCGGGTACTCGCTTGGAATGACCTGTAAGCAAGGCACTCCATGATTTGCTGCTGTCTCAATAACCGGCGCTGCCTTGCGATCACAAATAATTCCAACAACTTCTGCATCTAAACGTTGGGCTTGGATAGCCTCATAAATGGCTTCATAATTACTGCCTCTTCCTGAGGCGAAGACGGCAATACGAATTTTTCTCATACTTCAATCACCACCTGTGAATCAAGTGTTACTTCACCAATCACAAACGCTTGTTGATTTTGTTCAGTTAAAATTTCTAATGCCGTTGCAACTTCTTCTTTATTGACAATCAACATAAATCCAATTCCCATATTAAAGACACTGTACATTTCTTCCCAAGAAATTTGACCAAGCTCACGCAAATAGTCAAAAACAGCTGGTTTTGGCCAGTGATGGTGATGGAAAGTAGCTCCAAAGCCATTTAATGTTCGAGGTACGTTTTCATAGAAACCACCACCCGTAATATGTGCTGCTCCCGTGACTTCAACACGTTCCATGACTGATAAAACAGCATTGACATAAATTTTTGTTGGTTCTAATAAGGCATCAAGGACAGTTTGTCCCAATTTTTCTTCGTCTTGAGTCACATCAATTCCTGCATCACTCACAAGCTTACGAACTAATGAATATCCATTACTGTGGATGCCTGACGATGTTAAACCAAGGATTACTTGTCCTGGGCGTACTTTTGTCCCAGTAACAAGCTTTGTTTTCTCAACTGCACCAACAACAAATCCAGCTAAATCATAGTGACCATCAGCATACATTTGTGGCATTTCAGCCGTTTCACCACCAATTAATGCACATGATGCAAGTTCACATCCATCAGCAATTCCAGCAACAATTTTTTCGATTTTTTCTGGTTGATTATGTGCACAGGCAATATAATCGAGGAAGAAAAGTGGCTTTGCCCCTTGAGCAATAATATCATTGGCACACATTGCCACCAAATCTTGGCCGATTGTCTCATGACGATCATGCTCAATAGCTAACAACAGCTTTGTACCAACTCCGTCCGTTCCCGAAACCAGCACTGGTTGTTGATAGCCATATGCTGATAAATCGAACATACCGCCAAAAGCACCAAATAAATCTTGGCATCCTTTTGTTTTTGTTCGTTCAACGTGTTTTTTAATTCGCTCAACTGCCTCATATCCAGCTTCTAAATCAACACCTGCTGCTTTATATAATTCACTCATCATTTCTCCCCCATGTTTCTGTTATTTTTTCTCGCGGTTTGCCGCATCATATGATTCATATAAATTTGTTGGAAAATCACCATTGAAACATGCCGTACATTGTCCACAATTTTTCCCAAGATTTCCACTACGACCAATACCACGTAATAACCCTGCTAAACTAATAAACGCCAGTGAGTCTGCCTCAATATACGTAGCTAATTGTGTTTCATCTAACCGACTTGAAATTAATTCATCAAAAGTCGACATATCAACACCATAGAAACACGGATACTTGATTGCCGGTGCCGCAATGCGCACATGTACTTCCGTTGCCCCTGCTTCTTTAAGCATGCGGACAATTCGTTTTGAAGTCGTTCCACGGACAATTGAATCGTCAATCATAATCACACGTTTACCCGCAACAATTGATCGTACTGCAGAAAGTTTCATTTTCACACCTTGTTCACGTAATTCTTGTGTTGGTTGGATAAATGTTCGGCCAATGTAGCGATTTTTAACTAATCCAATTTCATATGGAATACCGCTGACTTCTGAATATCCAATTGCCGCAGAAATACTTGAATCAGGAACACCAATAACAATATCAGCCTCGACTGGTGACTCAGCTGCTAGAATATGACCTGTATTGCGGCGAGCCCGATGGACATTGATGCCTTCAATATCACTATCAGGTCGCGAGAAATAAATATATTCCATCGAACACATGGCATGTGTTGTTTGTTGTGCGTACGCTACTGAATTTAGTCCTTCATGATTGACAGTGATTACTTCTCCTGGTAACACATCACGAATAAATGTTGCACCCACAATATCAAGTGCACACGTTTCTGAAGCAAAAATATACGCTCCATTCAGCATCCCAATTGAAAGTGGTCGTAAACCATGGCGATCACGGGCAACATAGAGTGTATCCCCGTGAAGTATGACAAAAGCAAATGCACCTTCGAGCAGTTGCAATGATTCACATAAACGTTGAATCATTGTTCCTTGTCCACGAAATAATAAGTGCGCTAAAATTTCGGTATCCGATGTTGCTTGAAAAATACTCCCTTGCTGCTCAAGGTGGCATTTTAATTCATGGGCATTCACAATATTGCCATTATGAGCAATACCTAAATCACTCCCCGTGAATCGCTGAAATAACAACGGTTGTACATTGTTGTAACCCGCACCACCAGCCGTTGCATAGCGAACATGACCAATAGCATTACGACCCGCCAGGTGCTGGAGTACATGATCATTATAAATTTCACTCACTAAACCTTCACCTTTGTGTAAGTTTAATTCACCTTCATCACCACTGATGATACCCGTACCTTCTTGTCCACGATGTTGGAGACTATGTAAACCGTAATAGGTTAAATGACTTGCTTGTGGATGGTTGTACACCGCAAAGACGCCACATTCTTCATGTAATTCACCAAACATGTTCTTCCTCCTACGCTTGTAAGCGCGCTAAAATTTCTTCATATGCTTGGGTCACTTCACCTAAATCTTGGCGGAAGCGATCTTTATCAAGCTTGCGAGCTGTTGTTTGTTCCCAGAAGCGACATGAATCGGGACTAATTTCATCAGCAAGGACGACTGTTCCATCTTGTTTCATACCAAATTCGATTTTGAAGTCGACCAGATCAATACCAACTTCAGCAAATCGATGTTGTAACAACGTATTAATTGCAAGTGTCAGTCGTTTAACTTCACTTAATTGCGTTGGTGTAATTAAACCTAAGGCTAAGGCATGGTCATCGTTGATAAGTGGATCACCTAAGTCGTCATTTTTATAACAAAGTTCAAAAATTGGTTGTTGGAAACGCGTTCCTTCTTTAACTGCTAAACGTTTCGTAATGCTCCCTGCAGCAATATTTCGAATAATGACTTCTAATGGGAAAATTGTAACTGTGTGACATAATTGTTCGCGTTCACTTAATTGTTCGATTAAGTGCGTCGGAATTCCATTTGCCGCTAAATATGTAAATAATTCTTGAGTAATCGCTGCATTTAAGCGGCCTTTATCGGTAATCACTGATTTCTTAATGCCATTAAATGCTGTTGCATCATCTTTATAATACATAATCACTTGTTCTGGATTTTCTGTTGCATAAATTTGCTTTGCTTTGCCTTCATAGAGTAAGTGCTGTTTCATTATTTTTCTCCTTTAATTTGTCCTGTAAAGTAGTCAACTCCACTTTGGAATAGTGGTTGTTCATGATTTCCTGGGTGATTTTGGAATACCCCTTGACGATAACGCTCACTATGGGCCATTTTCCCAAGAATTCGGCCATCTATGCTGGTAATTCCTTCAATTGCATGGAATGAACCATTAGGGTTATATTGTGGATTCATTGTTGCTTGACCATCAAAATCAACATACTGCGTTGCTACTTGACCATTCGCAAATAATTGAGCAATTGTTTGTTCATCAGCCATAAATTTTCCTTCACCATGTGAAATAGCAATATCATGAATCGTTCCGGTTTCACATTCCTGTAACCACGGCGATTTATTTGAAGTAATTCGTGTTTGTACCATTCGTGCAACGTGGCGGTTACTGTCGTTACGGAATAATGTTGGATCATCAGCTTTGACCAATTGTGCTTTTCCGTGTGGCAATAAACCTGACTTGATAAGTGCTTGGAAGCCATTACAAATTCCAAGAATTAATCCATCACGCTTGAGTAAATCTTCAATTGCTTTGGCAATTTCCACATTTTGTAAAACAGTTGCAATATATTTTCCACTTCCGTCTGGCTCATCACCTGCCGAGAATCCACCTGAAAGCATTAAAATTTGTGACTGGCGAATTTCTGCTGCAAAAGCGGCAATAGCTGCCTGTAATTGCTCTGGTGTTTGATTCGCAATGACAACTTGTTTTGTTGTTGCTCCGGCAGTTTCGAAAGCATACTGGCTATCATATTCACAGTTTGTGCCGTAGAAGACTGGTAAACATACATGTGGCTGAACAGGTTCACTTGCTGTCAAAATTGTTGCTGATGTATAGAGTGTTTGTGTTGGTGTGATTAATTTCTTTGGTTCGTGATACAGTGGATAAATTGGTGCTAATGGTGTTTGCCACCATGAAATTAATGTTTCGATTGTAAATTGTTCCCCATTGATTGCAACCTGATTGCCGCCAGTCATTCCAACTAATTGGCACTGTTCGTTTTCTAACGGTGTTGGTGAAACAAGGATAAAACTTCCAAAATCACGAGCAAATAGTGACAGGTCTGTTTTGAGATCTACACCAATTTTATTTCCAAATGTCATTTTAGCTATTGTTGCGAAAATCCCCTCATTTTTACAACTTGCAACAGCTTCAACTTGTTTATTTGTAATTAAGCTTTGGACAATGTCAAAATTTTGTGCTAGTTGTGAATAGTTTGGTGTTTCATCCCCCAGTCGCGTATGTGGTAAATAGTACACATATGCTCCAGCTGTCTTAATTTCTGGTGACATCACCGTTTGTGTACTTCCTGTCGCTAAACCGAACGCAATTAAAGTTGGTGGTACATCTAACTCTTCAAAGCTCCCACTCATACTATCTTTACCACCAATTGCTGGCAAACCAAATTGGTCTTGTGCTTGAATCGCTCCTAATAAAGCGGCAAATGGTTTCCCAAAACGTTTTGGATCTGCATTTAATCGTTCGAAGTATTCTTGGAATGAGAAACGTGTATTTCGCCAGTTAGCTCCGCTAGCAACTAATCTTCCAAGTGATTCAATGACAGCATAACTTGCACCATGGAATGGTGACCAAGCAGATACTTCTGGATCAAATCCATGTGCTAAAAACGTTGCCGTTGTTGTTTCTTTCAATGTCGGAATTTTTTGGACACTACATTCAGCTTCACTCAGTTGGTATTTTCCACCATATGGAAGGAGTACTGTTGAGGCCCCAATTGTTGAATCAAACATCTCACCCATTCCTTGTTGGCTCGTACTATTTAATGCTTGTAAACTCTGTTGTACTTGGGTCGTGATGCTACCTGCATACAAAGGAGCAAATGGTGTAAATTGTTCATCAATTGCTTCGACTTCAATTGTTGTTTCTTGATAAGCACCATTTGTATCTAAGAATGCACGGCTCATATTCACAATTGTTTCGCCTTGCCAGTTCATCACTAAGCGTGGTTCTTGCGTGACTGTTGCTACTTGAACAACTTCTAAATTTTCAGCATAACAAGCAGCCATAAATGCGGCAACATCTTTCGTTTCAACAACAACTGCCATTCGCTCTTGCGACTCAGAAATAGCAAGTTCTGTTCCGTTGAGGCCACTATATTTTGTTGGTACTTGATCAAGATTGATAATCAAGCCATCTGCTAACTCACCGATAGCAACACTGACACCACCGGCCCCAAAGTCATTCGCCTTTTTAATTAGACGCGTCACCTCTGGATTGCGGAATAAACGTTGAATTTTACGTTCTTCAGGAGCATTTCCTTTTTGCACTTCACTACTTGCGACTGTTAAGGATTCAGTTGTGTGTACTTTTGAAGAACCCGTTGCTCCACCGACACCATCACGCCCAGTACGACCACCAAACATTAAAATAACATCACCGGCTTCTGGTTCCAGCCGTTGCACGTGACTTGCAGGTGCAGCACCAACTACAGCACCAACTTCCATGCGTTTTGCTACATACCCTGGATGAAAAATTTCTTTGACATATGTTGTAGCCACTCCAATTTGATTTCCATATGACGAATACCCATGAGCAGCAGTTTTTGAAATTGTACGTTGTGGTAATTTCCCTGCTAACGTTTGTGATAGCGGTTGGGTAATATCACCAGCACCCGTAATTCGCATTGCTTGATACACATATGAACGCCCTGATAGCGGATCACGGATTGCTCCACCAACACATGTTGAAGCACCACCAAATGGCTCGATTTCTGTTGGATGATTATGGGTTTCGTTTTTGAACATCACTAACCATGGTTCACTTTGCCCATCAATATCCACATCGACATAAATACTACAAGCATTGATTTCGCTTGAAACTTCTAAGTCTGCTAATTGTCCAATTTGACGTTGATGTTTCATCACAACTGTTGCCATATCCATTAATGACATCGGCTTTTGATTTTGATGAACATCACTTCGTAGTGTTTGATACCGTTCATATGCTTGCTGTACAGCTTTCATCATCGTCGTATCCGCAATTTTTACATTAGTAATATGAGTTTCAAATGTTGTATGGCGACAGTGATCTGACCAATACGTATCTAACACTTTTAATTCAGTTTCTGTCGGATTACGTTTTTCACTTTGAAAATACGTTTGTACATGTAACAAATCAGCAAATGTCATCGCTAACCCATAATCTGCTAGTAAGCGCTGTAATGTTGCCGTATCAGCTTCAATAAAACCTTCTAGGACCGGTACTGGCTCAATTGTTGGTTGACTAGCGGCAATGATTGGCGCTTGCCAGTCTTTGAGTTGTGATTCGATTGGATTAATACAATACTCTTGGATTGCTTGTTGCTGTTGTTCCGTAATCGTACCTGCAACTAAAATAAGTTGTCCACAACGAACTGTTGCTTGTGTATCAGCTTCAATTAAACGTAAACATTGCATTGTACTATCAGCACGTTGATCAAATTGTCCTGGTAACAATTCTTGAGCAAAAGCAAAATAATCAGTTGTATCAACGCTCTCACTGATAGTATCGGTTACTGCTTCAGCCAAGACGCTCGCTTTCGCATACGTCAATAATTCATCACTCACATTCGTAATATCATAAATGACGAAGAGACGAATTTGTGTGATTGGAATTTGTAAAAAAGTTTGTAATTCATGTTGGAGCGCCTGGGCTTGGGTATTGTATTCTGACTTCTTTTCAACGAATAAGCGGATCGTTTGCATTAGGTATTTTCCTCCTCAAAGTAAATAAAAAAAGCGACCAGTTGGTCGCTTTCATCTCAGGAAAATGCTTTCATTTCGGCAAAAACAACGTTTTTGGCAGCAAGAAAAACACTTCCACATAGTCCCCGAGTTATGGCTCAGGGGTAGAGACTTTCAGACCAATTTCTGAAGATATATGTAGTCGGTATTCATTCTAAATAGATATCTTAGTCAATTAAACCAAGACGAGTAAAAATTGCATCAACGTTTTTCACGTGATAACTTGGGTCAAAACAATCTGCAATTTGGGCTTCATTTAATGTTGCTGTAATTGCTTCATTGGCTTGAACTAAACGTTGGAATGGTACTTGTGTTTCCCACGCTTGCATTGCTAATGGTTGCACGGTATCATACGCTTGCTCACGTGCCCATCCAGCATCAATCAGTGTTAACATCACACGCTGCGAGAAAATTAACCCTAATGTTTTATCCATGTTCGCACGCATGTTATCCTCGAATACTGTTAATTGATCAATAATTCGTGTAAAGCGTCCTAACATATAGTCTAATAAGATTGTCGCATCAGGAACAATGATTCGTTCTGCCGCTGAATGCGAAATATCACGTTCATGCCATAAAGGGACATTTTCGTAGGCTGTCACCATGTATCCACGAATAACACGGGCACATCCAGTAATATTTTCCGAACCAATTGGATTACGTTTATGTGGCATTGCACTTGACCCTTTTTGACCCTTAGCAAAGTATTCTTCAACTTCGCGGACTTCACTCCGTTGTAAGTGACGAATTTCTACTGCCATCTTTTCTAACGTTGTTGCAATTCCCGCTAATGTTGCCATATAAAAGGCATGACGATCACGTTGCAGTGTTTGGGTTGAAATATTAGCATGATGAATGCCCAAGTTTTTACATACATATTCTTCAACGAATGGTGGCGTATTGGCGAATGTCCCAACAGCTCCACTAATCTTCCCAACTTCAATATCGCGGCTTGCTAATTCAAAGCGCTCAATTTGACGACGAATTTCATCGTACCATAACGCTAATTTTAAACCGAATGTTGTTGGTTCAGCATGTACACCATGTGTTCGTCCCATCATAACTGTATGCTTATGTTCTTTTGCACGACGTCCGAGTACTGTCTTTAGTGCCTCTAAATCAGTGTGTAAAATTTCATTCGCTTGTTTATATAAGTATCCATATGCTGTATCTACAACATCAGTAGATGTTAAACCATAGTGAACCCATTTCTTTTCTTCACCTAGTGTTTCACTTACTGCACGTGTAAAGGCAACGACATCATGACGTGTTTCTTGCTCAATTTCCAAAATGCGATCAATATCAAAACCAGCATTTGCACGTAAGGCTTTTACGTCTGCTTGAGGAATTTCTCCCATTTCAGCAAATGCTTCTGCTGCTAAAATTTCTACTTCTAACCAGGCTTGGTAACGATTTTCATCGCTCCAAATTTGTGCCATTGCTTCTCGAGTGTATCGACTAATCATTTCTTTTTCCTCCAGTACTTGAATCACAATATCCTAATCTATTATACACAATTTTTGCATTTTTTTCTGCAGAAGCTTGTGGTGTGTCAATAAAGGTCACATGTCCCATTTTTCGATTGACCTTCATCTCTCCCTTTTGATAACAATGCACATATGCATTGGTTGGTAATTCCGGTACCATTTGGAGAAATCTAGGCATATCTTGGCCATATAAATTTATCATTACCGTTGCTTGTCGCAAGCTCGTATCACCCAGTGGCCAGCCACAAATTGCTCGTATATGCTGCTCAAACTGGCTCACAAAACAGCCTTCAATCGTATAATGCCCTGAATTATGTGGCCGTGGTGCTAATTCATTAATATAAACCGTTTCGCCAGCAATAAAACATTCAATTGCCATTGTCCCAATTAATTCATGATGTTCCATCAGTTTTTGTGCTAACGCTTCAACTTGATTGACAATTCCTTGTGAACAAGGTGCCGGTACGAGTGTTCGTGCTAACATTTGATTGCGGTGTTCATTTAATCCAATTGGAAATGTCGTCATCTCACCAGTTACACTTCGTGTCGTAATGATTGAAACTTCATAATCAAATTGGATAAATGCTTCTAATACACAATCCGCTGGTAAAAGTTGTTGTGCTTTCTCAACATCGGCTGGTGTGTACAACACACACTGTCCTTTCCCATCGTATCCCCCAAAACACGTTTTCAAAACGGCCGGATAACCAATTATTTGTAATGCTGTTTCAAGCTCGGCCTGAGTTGTAACTGCTTGAAATGGTGCAATCGGAATATCGAGTTGTGCTAAAGCTTGTTTTTCACGAAGTCGATGTTGCGTTAAGTGTAATGGCTTGGTCCCTTGTGGCAAATATCCTGTCATCATAACTTCTTCCAAAGCAGTAGCAGGAATATTTTCAAATTCATACGTTAGAACGTCTGCTTTTTCTGCAAGCAATTGTAAACCTTTTTGATCATCATAAGCAGTGACAATGTGCTCATCTGCTACTTGAGCAGCGCAACAATTTTCCTGTGGATCAAGAATAACGACATAAAATCCCATTGATTTAGCAGCTAATGTTAACATTTGTCCTAATTGTCCACCACCAATGATGCCAATTGTTTGATAAGGTGTAATGATCATGACCGAACCTCAGCTAAGTCACTCGTCGCTTCAACTGCTTGTTTCATCGCTGTACGGTAGTTATCAAGTTGGGTAGCGATATTCACATCTGTCATCCCTAACAGTTGTGCGGCCAGTAAACCGGCATTTTTTGCTCCTGCTTCACCAATAGCTACGGTTGCAACTGGCACCCCAGCTGGCATTTGCACGATTGAGAGTAACGAATCGAGTCCATTTAATGCTCTTGATTGTACTGGCACCCCAATAACTGGTAAGGTTGTACACGCAGCAACCATTCCTGGTAAGTGCGCGGCACCACCAGCACCAGCAATAATCACTTGCAAGCCATTTTCTCGCGCTTGCTTCGCATATGTAATCATTGCTTCCGGTGTCCGATGAGCTGAGATAACTCTGACATCATAGGTAATCGCTAATTCATCTAATACTGTTGTTGTTGCTTTCATTGTTTGATAGTCAGATTGACTGCCCATAATAATTCCTATTTTCGGTTTCATTTATTCGCGCTCCTTTTCTGGCCATTTCCACGACATACAACAAAAAAACACAGCAATGGCGTTTAAAAAACACGCACTCTTGCTGTGTGGTTATTCGATAGTTTGATAACGGGTGTTGTTGTCGCGTACATGGTCATCCTCCTTGAATTCGCGATGCACACGGAAAAATCTTTCGCCTAGCTCAAAAAAAGTGCTAAGCAAAAAAGTTAGGTACATCGTAGTCGATTTCTTTACGGGAAATCGGTAGAAACTTGCAAGCCATATCCTTGCTATTATACGAGTTTGGCATGACGACATGGCGCCCGCCTTATTAATAGTTTTTTCACTTATGATAATAACAACATTAAGGTAAATAGACAAGTCTTTTTTAGGTTTTCACAATCTCCCCTATTTTTTTTGGTGATTTGCACAAAGAAAAGCGTTTTCTTTGCTTTGGTTTTTTGCTGCTACAACAGTATTTGTCATTAACATTGCTACTGTCATTGGGCCAACGCCACCAGGAACTGGTGTAATTGCACGAACTTTTTTTTCAACATCATGAAAATCAACATCGCCAACTAATTTTCCAGCAATGCGATTAATACCAACATCAATCACTATTGCATCAGTTTTAACCATTTCGGCAGTAATAAAGTTCGCCCGGCCAACAGCGACAATTAAAATATCGGCAAGTTGTGTTAATGCGGATAAATTTTGCGTTTGCGAGTGGCAGACTGTTACAGTTGCATTCGCTTGTAGTGCTAATAACGCTACTGGTTTCCCAACAATGTTACTGCGCCCAACAATAACAACATGTTTTCCTTGTAAAGAAATCTGCTCACGGCGACACAGTTCAATAATTCCTTTTGGGGTACATGGTTCCAAATCAGTTTCATGAATCAATAATTCACCCAAGTTTGCCGGATGAAAGCCATCAACATCTTTCTCACGTGCAATTGTTTGCGCAATCCGGTGTTCATCAAATGTATCGGGAAGTGGTAATTGCACAATAATACCGTGGACATTCGAATCTTGATTGAAACATTCCAACTCATTAATGAGCTGCTCTTGTGTAATTGTTCCCGGAAAATTAGCAATTACCGCATGGATCCCAACTTGATTCGCAGCAGCCATTTTCCCCCGAATATACGCCTCACTTGCCGGGTGATTGCCAACTTGAACAATAACTAGATGCGGCTTGTGGACCATTTTCTCTACTTCTTGGGCTAACTCTTGATAAATCGTTTGGGCATGGGCTTTTCCATCAATTCTTTTCATCTTCCTATTCCTCATTTCTCAACCTCATTTGACATCTTTTCTATTATAATCGATTGCAGATTATTCGTCCATCTGATTACTTTCTTCAAAGTTATTGTTTTTGTCTACTTGTTGCTGCTCACTTTTTTTCGTATAATTTGGATATACCCGATGAAAGCGATGGACATTTATGCAACTCTCATTATTTCATACAACTGACTTCCATTCTCGTTGTACAACAAAAAATTTATTGACTGGTGAAAATTATGCCAGCTCTTTAGCTCACGTTGCAACTTTCTTTGCTCAACGTCAAACAACACTCGATAATTCATTAATAATTGATACTGGTGATTTTTTACAAGGATCAGCCATTACCGCTTATTTGCAATATACTCAACCACAAATGACACATCCCGTCATTTCTTTTTTTAATCACAATCACTATGATGCGGTCATTCCTGGAAATCACGAATTCGACTATGAACCAGCAACGCTTACTTCACTCTTATTGCCACTGCAAGCACCACTATTAGCTGCCAATTTACAAACACCGCTTCCTAATGTGGCATCACATCTCATTGTGGAAAAGCAAGGGATTCGCTTTTTGATTATTGGTCTCACCATACCGGTTAACACCCAAAAATATCACTTTGCTGAAACTGAAACTATCTTACAAGAACTCCTACAAACAATCCCCGAAACACACTATGATTGCCTAATTTGTGCCTTTCACGGTGGTTTCACTTATGATCCTTTGACTAAACAACAGCTCTTTCCCGTTGATTCATTAAACATTGGCAATCAACTTCTCGAAAACTTCCCGATGATTGATATTTTATTGACTGGTCATCAGCACCAAACCCTTTTTGGTCATGCCTGTCACAGCTTTTACAGTCAAGCTGGTAGCTATGCTCAAAGTTTGAATGAACTTACTCTCACGCTCGATTACAATGCGCTAACACAGCGTTGGTCTTTAGGCGATGTGACTTGTCATACACACGATTTAGCTACATATCTGCCAGACCCTGAATTTGTCACTACTACTGCAACAATATTTGAGAAAACAAAAATTTGGCTCCAAGAGCCCCTCGCAAAAATCGCAACACCATTAATCAACTTTCAGCCAGATGCATGTTTCCAATCACCCCACCGACTTATTGATTTACTTCAAGATTTTCAACAAACGTGGGGGCGCACACAAATTAGTACCGTAAGTATTCCAAAGTCCTTTGCTCTTACTGATAGCCAATTTTGTCGCCATCAACTTTTCCAAGCATTTGCATATGATGATTTACTAGTCACAGTTTCCCTAAAAGGCTCAGAATTATTAACAGCACTTCAACGCCTTGGTGACTTTTTTTACTATAATCAACTGACACAACAAATCGAACGAACTGATGAACCAAATTACTTTTATGACTTATGGTCAGGTATTACTTATACGATTCACGTTCCCGCTCATAATGAAAAAAATTGGGTTACAATCGAAAAAGTTGGTCACGAAGCATTCTCACCAACGGCTCAGTATGAAGTCACAATGAATTGTTTCCGTGCCTGTGGTGGCGGCGGTTATCCTAACTTTCAAGAATATATTACGCGACAATCGAGCGTTCCAATTCAAATGCTCTTTGCTGATTTTTTACAACAACTTTCACCAAATTATGAAATTCAAACGCAAACCGCACTGACCGTTTGCTGAAACTAAAAAAAAGCCATTCCAATCGGAACGGCTTTTTTATTATGCTGAAACTGTTTCTGTTTCTGTTTCTTGACTTACCATTTGCTTATCATACGCTTTAAAGAATGGGAAGTAAATTGCTACGGCAATAATAATATTGACAACGCAGAGCAAGAAGGCAAAGAATGCGCCTGATTCAACTGACATTGCGGCTCCAATTGGTCCTGGTAATGTCCATGGTGCACGAGCAACCATTGGCCCAACTAAACCGAAGTTCATCGCTAATGCTGCTGTTGTAATCATTACTAATGGTGCTAAAATGAACGGAATGATTAAAATTGGGTTCATTACGATTGGTGCACCAAAGATAATTGGTTCATTGATATTAAATAATGATGGTACGAATGTTACACGTCCTAATTGCTTGAGGTACTGTGACTTCGCGAAGAATGCCATTAAAATTGCTAAACCAATTGTTGCTCCAGATCCTCCGATCCATACGAACCATTGGAAGAATTGCTCTGTGTACATATTTGGAA
>JTLC01000020.1 GCA_000798955.1 Firmicutes bacterium ZOR0006
GCGGTCTTGCGAAGCAAGAGCAACTGCGGAAGACAAAAAAGAAACAAGACGTTATTCTAGGAGGAGTGGCGTCTTGTTTTGTTTTGCGAGCAGTAGCAGCAGTAAGCACGTTACGAAAGATATGTGCTGAACCCGATGTTCGCGATGCGAACCATGAGGGAAAAGCATGATATGAAGACCCAGATTTAAAGCTGCGGAAGACAAAAAAGAAACAAGATAAATAATAGAGGGAATGGATTTATCCGACAGAAAGAAGCATGTTTTGGCAGCTTTTTTTGTTACATGCTAGGAATTTTAATGATTTAAGCGTATAATAAGGGAAAAATATAATTAACTGGAGGAAATTTACATGTACAATGCAGATTTTTTGTTAGAGACATTAGAACAATTATTGTTAACAGATAGTCCAAGTGGATTTTGCGATCCAATTATGAAACAAATTCAGAACGTGATTAAACCGTTAGGATATAATATGCAATTAACAAACAAAGGTGCAGCAATTATTACTGTTCCCGGGCGAAGTAGTGAGCGAGTAATTGGGTTATCTGCGCATGTTGATACGCTAGGTGCAATGGTCCGTTCAATTACAAGCGATGGGAATTTGAAATTTACACTTGTTGGTGGTCCGTCAGTACCAAGTCTGGATAGTGAATATTGTCGTGTTCGGGCACGAGATGGTCAAGAATATACGGGGACCTTTTTAAGTACTAGCCCATCAGTTCATGTATATGAAGATAGTAAAACGAAAGCACGTACGCCTGAAAATATGATTGTTCGTTTAGATGAGTGTGTTAAAAATGCAGCTGATGTAAAAGAATTAGGAATTATGAATGGTGACTTTATTTTTATTGAGCCAAAAACACAAATTACTGCTAGTGGCTTTGTTAAATCGCGGTTTCTTGATGATAAAGCAAGTGTTGCGTGCTTATTGACACTTTTAGAGTGGTGGAGTCGAGAAGCAATAATTCCAGAATTTACAACAAAAATCTTTATTTCGACGTATGAAGAAGTAGGTCATGGCTCTTCGTATATCCCAAGTGATATTACTGAAATGATTGCTGTAGACATGGGATGTATAGGTGATGATTTGAGTTGTACAGAATATGATGTCTCAATTTGTGCAAAAGATTCAGGCGGTCCATATGATTATGAAATGACATCGGAGTTGATTGAGTTAGCAAAGTTGGCTGAATTACCATTTGCTGTAGATATTTATCCAATGTATGGTAGTGATGTTGTTGCTGCACTTCGAGGCGGCAACGATATTAAAGGCGCACTTATTGGTCCTGGGGTTCATGCATCACATGGAATGGAGCGAACACATGTTTCAGCACTCGAAGCAACAATTAAATTGTTACATTCGTATATCACAAAACAAAAATAAAAAAATTGAGTAAATATATTTGCTATAAAAAAAGGCCATCGGCCTTTTTTTTATAACTAAATATTAGTAGAGTTCAAAACCTTCTTGATCAAGATAATCAATTGCTTCACTATAAGTATTAAAAATAGCATCAAGGAGACCATCTTCAGTATAAATTGAGAACAATTCTTCTTCAGGATCTTCAACTAAGGTTAGTACAATATTGTTTTTGTTAATCCAATCTTCGGTAATTCCTTCTTCTTGTATATCTACAATTACAGGAATAGATAAAATTTTAATTGATTCTTCAATTATTTTACATAAATCTGTTTCCGAAAAATCGCGGATATTGACAAGACCTTTAGTGTCAGCTGGATAATTACTGTTTTGACCGACAAATACAAATCCATTTCCATTCGGATGTAAATGATATACAACATTCTTTTTATCAGTTGTACTTTCCAAGAATTGATAATTCATTCGTCCTAATGAGACCGGATTTGGTGCTAATAATGGGAATTTTTCCTCAATTAAAGCTTTTTTTTCTGAAAATGACAGCATAAAGCAGTCCTCCTTTATAAAATAAACATTCTCCCTTATTATAACACTCTCTGGCAAGGAAAAGGAGAAAAACGATAGTTATATCGGAAAACATGAACTCATAGCACTAATCAAAACATAATATCGTTTAATGAGATACGAATAGCGATAGCAAAAGAAAAGTAGTAAAATCAATAATATATGTGAGGTGGAAAAATGATTGCGAAGAAATATCTTGTTTTTATTGCAACAAGTTTAGTCATAGTTTTAGGTGGAGGATTATTTCTACTTTATAGTCAAGACACAAAAGTAAATAATACGGTGCCACGTGCTATTGAAAATCCACTCTTACGAATGGAACTTGTTCAAGTTAAACAAATGACAAATGTAGTTACGATGGAAATAGCGATTGAAAACCGCCAAGATAAGACGTTAGTTATCAATCACGATCAAGTTTTGCTCTCGATTGAACCCTATTATCAAGACCATGTACATGCTGCACGTGTGATAAAAACACTTGATTATGAGAGCTCTAATAGTATCCCACCACACAGTTTACGGCATATTATGATTGAATTTGATGTTAATCATGAAATTACGAGTGATTACTACTTACTTTATTCACCAGAAGAAAATTTTTCGCGAGAAGATTTATATTATTCACTCGATTTATCATAAAAAGGAAGTAGGTGTTGAATGCCTACTTCTTTTTTTATTTGGTTAATAAAAATGCCAAAAGTGCTTCATCAATGGTAAAATGAATAGCACCTTTTTGCTGATTAGGTTTAAATGTATGGACTAGAAGCGATTGTTCAGACAAGGGAAACTGTGTTTGTGCTAGAGTACATACATGAAAATCAAACTGTTGATAAAAATCTGGATCACCGATAACATAAATGCTATCATATCCTAATTCTGCTGCTTTTTGACAGGCAGATTGCAGTAATTTTGAAGCCACACCAGCATGTTGAAAGTCAGGGGCAACAGCAAGAGGGGCGATAAATGCGGCGTTTGTGTATGTGTCATCGCCATTACTAAAACTTAAGCTACTAAACATAATATGACCGACAACAGAGCCTTTTACACGGGCAACGAGTGATGCTTTTTGATTGAATGTCGATGTTTTACGGATGGCTTTTACTAAATTACCGACATTTTTCCCAGGAAATAATTGCTTATGTAATTGTTCAACCGCTAAATAGTCTGTTTTGGTTTCACTATCGATAACCGTTCGAAAGCGTAAAGATTGTGTCATGTTTTTTTCCTCATTTCTTATGATTATATTGTGTGTTTTGTCATTTCCAGATGGAAGCGATAAATAAACTCATATATAATTATAAAGTGAAGTTAGGAAATAAAAAAGGAGAATGAGAGATGGAAGCGATAAAAATCAAAATTACTGCTGCTACGAGTGCGGACATTGTTCCAATTCGACAACTGCTCGTTGCACGTGCAGAGTGGTTGAAACAGCAAGGTATCCAACAATGGCAACAATTTGCAACGTTTGAACAAACACACCAAATTGAGAGTGATTACCACAATCAAGTATTATATATTGCTAAAAAAGCAAATACATGTTTAGGAGCAGTGGTCATTACGCCACCACAAGAATTTGATTGCCAACTCTGGGATGATCCGCAAGGATATTTATACCTACACCGATTTGTTGTTGCACTTGAGGCACAAGGATTGGCTGTAGGTAGTAAGTTATTACGGTTTGCCCAAGAAAAAGCGCGACAAGAGGGGCAAGGGCTACGGCTTGATTGTCGGGCAAATAACGAAAAACTCATTGAATATTATCAAAAAATCAAAAAATTAAAGCCGTGCGGCATTCGAAATGGATATGCTCGTTTTCAATTTGATTTTGAATAAAAAGAGGAGTAGGAGTAAAAAAACTTGTATTTTGCAACGAGAATCTTTAAGATAGAACTACTACTTAAAAAAGAAAGCGAGGACGCAAAATGATTTATACAAGTATGGAACAACTAATTGGAGGCACGCCAATTATCAAGTTGACAAAAGAAGATGAAAATAGTGCAGATGTGTATGTGAAACTTGAGTATTTCAATCCTGGTGGTTCAGTAAAAGATCGAATTTCTTTAGCAATGATTGAAGATGCGGAAAAAACAGGGAAATTACGCCCAGGAATGACATTGATTGAAGCAACGAGTGGTAATACGGGTATCGGTATGGCACTTGTTGGTGCTGCCAAAGGATATCGCGTTATCTTGGTAATGCCAGAGACAATGAGTATTGAACGACGGAAAATTTTAGCAGCATATGGTGCTGACTTAGTGCTTACAGAAGGTCCAAAAGGGATGAAAGGCGCGATTGCGAAGGCGGAAGAGTTACTAGCAGAACATGATGACTACCATATGTTACGTCAATTTGAAAATGCTGCAAATCCAGCAATTCATGAAGCAACTACAGGACAAGAAATCATTCATGATTTTAGTGGTCAAATAATTGATGCTTTTGTTGCTGGTGTTGGTACTGGGGGAACATTGACAGGAGTTAGCCGGGCATTGAAAAAAATCTATCCACAGATTGAGATTGTTGCGGTTGAACCGAGCGATTCACCAGTATTATCAGGCGGAGTGCCAGGACCACATAAAATTCAAGGGATTGGTGCCGGGTTTGTGCCAGCAATTTTAGAAACTGAACTGATTCAGGAAATTATCCAAATTCCAAACCAAGTTGCTTTTGATCGAACAAAAATAATTGCGAAAACATATGGTGTACTATTAGGAAGTTCTGCCGGAGCTGCAATTGAAGCGGCACTCATGACCGCAAAAAAACTCGGTAAAGGAAAAACAGTTGTGGTTGTTGCACCGGATAATGGTGAACGATATTTAAGCACCACACAATTTGATTAATGAGGATGGATTATTTTCGCTCGATTCAAGAGCGTGACCCAGCGGCACGATCGTTTTTAACAATTGCATTGTTTTATCCGGGAGTACATGCATTGTTTTGGTATCGAATTGCGCATTTTCTTTTTGAGCATCACCTGATATTTTTGGCATTGATGATTAGTTTCTTTGCTAGAGCAACAACAGGGATTGAAATTCATCCAGGTGCAAAAATAGGGAAGCACTTGCTTATTGATCACGGGAGTGGCGTTGTGATTGGGGCAACCGCTATTGTAGGTGATGATGTGACCATTTATCATGGTGTAACATTGGGTGGTAATGGACGTTATGATGGTCAGCGACGACACCCACAAGTAGGAAATCAAGTGATAATTGGTGCTGGAGCCAAAGTATTAGGACCAGTTGTCATTGGCAATCATGTCAAAATTGGAGCAAATGCTGTCGTCAATAAAAATATTCCCGATAATAAAACTGCAGTAGGGATTCCGGCAAAGTGGAAAGAGTGAGTGAAATCGCTCTTTTTTATTGTTTGAATACCAAAGCAATGTTATAATCATGTAAGACTAGAGTCATGAAAAACGAGAAAAAACATCGAAATTTCTTAAAAAAGATGAGGTAGGAACAACGAAAATGAATAAAAATGAAATAGTAGGTTTAACGACAGCAGAAGTCCAAGACCGCCTAACGAAGGGCTTAGATAATAAGCAACCAAAGGCGCCAACACGAACAATTGGCCAAATTATTCGCAATAATATCTTTACATTTTTCAACTTTTTAAATGTTGTCCTGGCACTGTTAGTATTGAGTGCCGGTTCATTGAAAGATGCATTTTTTGTTGTTATTGTTGTTGCCAATGTTGTCATTGGGATTTATCAAGAAATTCAAGCGAAGCGAACATTAGAAAAATTATCGTTACTCAATCAACCAGAAGTAAAAGTCATCCGTAATGGAGAGTCATTGACAATTGCGGTATCAGAAATCGTGTTAGATGATGTTTTGATTTTACAATCCGGTATGCAAATCAGTGCGGATGCACGAGTGCTAGAGGGGCAAACAATAGAGGTTGATGAATCTTTACTGACAGGTGAAGCAGATCCAATCATTAAAGTGAGCGGTGATGAATTATATGCCGGAAGTTTTGTCGTTTCTGGATTTGCTTATGTACAAGCGATTCGAGTTGGAACAGATACTTATAGTGCCAAATTAGCAGATGAGGCACGACGATTTAAATTGGTAAACTCGGAATTACGTGATGCTATTAGCAAAATCATTAAGGGTGTTACAGTCATGATTGTACCACTAGGCTTATTTTTAGCTTGGTCACAGTTCAGTGTACCAGGAACAACGTGGCAAGAAGCAATTATTGGTGCTGTTGCAGGAATTATTGGAATGATTCCTGAAGGATTAGTCTTGTTAACAAGTGTTGCCTTTGCAGCGGGAGTGATTAAACTCGCACAAAAACGCACACTGGTTCAAGAATTACCAGCTATTGAAACGCTTGCGCGTGTAGATATGCTTTGTCTTGATAAGACAGGTACAATTACAGAAGGTGTTCTTGATGTTGCTGGCGTTCATCCAACAGCGACGTTGACACAAGCAGAAATTGACGCTGCATTACGTGCCTTTGTGACGGCACTTCCGGACGCTAACCCAACTCAACAAGCATTAATGGACTACTATCCTGAAGCATTGGCATGGGAAGTAGTGCATAAAGTTGCTTTTTCTTCAGCACGTAAATGGAGCAGTGTCAGTTTTGAACAAAAGGGAACGTTTGTCTTTGGAGCACCAGAAATGGTACTAGCAAATGACTATACTAACTATCAACAAGAAATTGAAAAATATGCAAGCCAAGGACAGCGAGTATTAATTTTAGCGCATAGTCCTGAAATGATGAATTCAGAAGAGCTCCCAGTGAACGTACAAGCAGTAGCAATTGTTACACTTGAAGATCGAATTCGTCCGGAAGCACCAGAAACGCTGGCTTACTTTGCGAAACAAGGTGTACAGATTAAAGTAATTTCAGGGGATAATCCAGTAACTGTTGCTGCTGTTGCGAAACGTGCAGGACTAGCTGGGAGCGAAAATTATATTGATGCACGGACTCTACCAGAAGATCTTGAAGCAATAGCAGAAATTGTCGAAAAAACGACTGTTTTTGGACGTGTTACACCACATCAGAAAAAATTACTTGTACAAGCACTACAAGCAAAAAACTATACAGTTGCGATGACTGGTGATGGTGTCAATGATGTTTTGGCATTAAAAGAATCAGATTGTGGAATTGCTATGGCTTCAGGAAGTGATGCAACTAAAGCGGTTGCACAGTTGGTATTATTGGATTCTAATTTTGCAGTGCTTCCGCAAGCCGTTGCGGAAGGTCGCCGTGTAATTAATAATATTCAGCGGGTAGCAAGTTTATTCTTAGTCAAAACATTATATTCATTCTTGCTTTCTATTTTGACAATCATTGTTGGGATGCAATACCCATTTACGCCAATTCAGTTAACCTTTATTAGCACATTAGCTGTTGGAGCACCTGCCTTTTTCTTAGCGTTAACACCAAACAATGAACCGATTAAAGCAGGGTTCCTACGAAGAATTTTAACGACAGTTATTCCAGCAGGAACAGCAATTGCTTTGATCGTGTTAGTGGTGTTTGTCTTGAAAACGACACTTGGCTTCACTTTTGCTGCTGAGAATACCGTTATTGTCTTTATGACAGGGTTTGTACAAATGATTATTCTCTATCGCATTACAAAACCGATGAATGCGTGGAAGTGGGCACTAATTATTGTAATGTGGCTTGCCTTCTTACTCAGCTTCATTATTCCATTTGGACGTGATTTCTTTGGCTTTGAGCCATTGCCGTTTGTTGTGACGATGAGTGCACTTGTTATGATTTTCATTGCTTGGCTATATATTGCTTTCGCAACAAAAATAACAGAAAAATATATTGTTAAACAGTAAAAAGAGGGCTGTCTCGCATGTAGCGAGGCAGCCTCTTTTTGATTTCCAGCTGAGAAAAGTTGTTTTTGCCAAGTAAATCAGGTACAATTGGATGAATATGAGGAGGAATGAAGATGGCTAAAATTGATTTACTAACTGCCCCTATTGGCAAAACATTTGCGACGTACTTGATTCCAAGCATTATAGCTGTCGTGGCTTCGAGTGCTTATATTTTTGCTGATACAGCTTTTATTGGGATTGGTGTTGGTGCTGATGGATTAGCGGCATTGAATTTTGCAATTCCAATTTTTAATTTTTATGTGGCCTTTGGTTTAATGTGCGGGATTGGTGGTGCAACCTTGTTAGCCGTGGCAAAAGGAAAGCGTGATGTTCAACAACAAAATTATTGGTATACGCTGAGTTTTATTGTGAATTTGACTATTGGGCTATTGATTTCCTTGGTCACAACGCTTTTTTCGCATGAAGTTATTCAGTTACTTGGTACGCCACCAAATCTTCTTGAACTTGTTCAGCAATATTTGGGAATTATTTTTCCATTCTCTTGGCTCTTTATGATTAATTATGTATTTTTAGTTATGACGAGAAATGAAGGGAAACCGCGACTTGTCATGATTGCAATGGTTCTAGGAAGCATTATCAATATTATTTTAGATTGGCTCTTTGTCATTGTGTGGAATCAGGGGATGCAAGGAGCAGCATTAGCGACACTATGTTCACCATTGCTAAGTGTGAGTATTTTAGCAAGTTATTTATTTTCGAAACGAGCAACTTTGCGTCTGCAACGCATTCATTTCCGAATTGCTGATATAGGAAAGCTTCTTTTTAGTGGAAGTGCGACTTTTTTCATGGAATTAAGTGCGGCAATGGTCATTATTTTGTTTAATAGTGTATTGCAAAATTTAGCAGGATCGTTAGCTGTTTCGGCGTACAGTATTGTGGCAAACTTAGCAATTATGGTTGTTGCCGTTTTTAGCGGTGTTGCGCAGGATTTGCAACCACTTGTGAGTACAAATTTTGGTGCAAATCAGTATTCAAGATCACGATTAGTTTTACGGTATGCACTCATCATCACCTTTGCGATTGGTTGTTGCACATACATCATTGCGTATTGCTTTCCTGAGCAATTAGTCGGGATTTTTAATACTGATACGCCTGCACTTGTACCGGTAGCGAAGGAAGCTATTCAATTGTATATGCTGGCCTTTTTCGTCAGTGGTATGAATATGATTATGATTGCTTACTTACAAGCAGTGCAACAAACTAAAGCAGCTTTTGCAGCTTCGATTTTACGCGGACTCATCCTTGTCATTATGAATTTAGTGTGGTTAGTTCCTTTGTTTGGTGTTCGTGGTGTTTGGCTCACAATACCAGTGAGCGAGATCATTGCTAGTGTATTGTTAGGTTGGTATGTACTGAAGCAAACGCGATAGAATAGGAGAAAAACCAGTTTTTTGGAGCTGGTTTTTTTGTTGCCCAAAAATTAAGTGAAAATAAATAAAAGCACCCAATAGGTGCGTATGAATGACGAAAAAAGCATCAGTATGTCATTAGCGCATTCATGTTAAATTCATAATTATCAAATATTAAACAAAAAGAAAAGTATTACTATTGACGACTTGAAAAATAAGGAGTAAGCTGAAAATGTAAAAGGAAGCGGTTACAAGCGTTTCTGGAAATTAAAATGAGCACCGAGATATTGGGTGTATCAAAGGGGGAGCAGGCAATGTTAAATGTCTATTCAGAAATTGGTCGATTAAAAAAAGTATTACTCCATCGTCCAGGACAAGAAATTGAAAATTTAGTGCCAGATTATTTGGAACGGTTATTATTTGATGACATTCCATATTTAAAAGTAGCTCAAGAAGAGCATGATGCTTTTGCACAGACTTTACGGACAAATGGTGTTGAAGTTTGTTATCTTGATGAGTTAGTTACTGAAACATTAGCAACTGATGCAGGATTACGTGCACAATTTATTCAAGATTTTTTAGCTGAAACACATTTAAAGAGCCGGCGACAAAAGCAAGCACTCACTGAGTATTTAATGATGATGGATATTCAGACAATGGTTCGTAAAATGATGTCCGGAATTCGCAAAAATGAAGTGCCAAATTTTAGAAGTTATTCACTTGGTGACTATATTGATGAAGAATATCCGTTCGCTGCTGATCCACTACCAAACCTCTACTTTACACGTGATCCATTTAGTACGATTGGGAATGGTATTTCAATGAATCATATGTATTCGGTAACACGTAACCGAGAAACGCTCTTCTCTGATTATGTGTTCCGCTATCATCCTGAATATCGCCAAAATGTGCCGTATTTTTATGAGCGGACTGCACCAACTTCAATTGAAGGTGGCGATATTCTTGTTTTAAATGATAAAACGTTAGCAATCGGGGTTTCACAACGAACGGATTCAGCATCGGTTGAAGCAATCGCACGGAAGTTGTTTTATGAAAGTGAAACTACATTTGAAAAGGTACTTGCTTTTGATATTCCTAAATCACGAGCATTCATGCATTTAGATACAGTGTTTACCCAAATCGATTATGATAAATTTACAATTCATCCAGGAATCATGGGACCACTTGGTGTTTATGAGTTAACAAAAGGGACAAAAGATGGTCAACATTTAAAAATTGAACAACACCTAAATTGGAATAACAAATTGCACTATTTTCCAATACCATTTATTTGATTGATTATACAATGTTATTAAGTTCGATTTTGAATG
>JTLC01000021.1 GCA_000798955.1 Firmicutes bacterium ZOR0006
TTGTTTTCTTACTCCAAGTTTGCCATGACTACCACTTGGTCACCAGAAGTAGCTGTTTCCTTGCATTCCTCTTTTGAAACACCGGTATCAGCACTCTTTTTGAAACGTGCTTCCGTCTTCAAGGCTTGTGAAAACGAAATAAATGTTTGAATGCTTCGTTCACATTTTTTCCTTTTTTCACCTACCGCCTTGATACTATCCTTGACTTACTACGTATGATAGTACCGACGTCAGCACTCTTTTTGAAACGTGCTTCCACCTTCTCCTTCTTCGCCAAGCCCATCATGTCAACTTCTTGTCTTCTTCCTCCAAGTTTGTCATGACTACCACTTGGTCACCAGAAGTAGCTGTTTCCTTGCATTCCTTTTTTGAAACACCGGTGTCAGCACTCTTTTTGAAACGTGCTTCCTGCTTCAAAGCTCAAAAAATCGAAAACAGAACCCTCATCTTCTGTGGAGCTCTGTTTCCTTATTTTTTATGTCGCTTTGATGCCCTTTGCTTTACTTTGATGGCACCGCAGTCAGCACTCTTTTTTTTATTCCATATTTTTGAAGCTGTATGGTGCTAGGTCGGCTACTGTGACTTCTTTGGCTTCATTTGTTGTTGTTGTATGTAAAATAATTGGTGATGTTGGCTCAAAAAACTCGACTAACACTTGTCGACAAATACAACATGGTGCAATCGGATCCGCCGTTTTACCTGTCACTGCTAAAGCGACAAAATCTGCTTTGGTATATCCTTGGCTAATAGCGGCAAAAATTGCACTTCGTTCAGCACAGTTTGTCGCACCAAATGAAACATTCTCAACATTTGTCCCCATAATAATTGTTCCATCTTTTAATAATAACGCCGCCCCAACTGGAAAATTTGAGTACGGAGAATATGTATGCTGCATCGCCACAGTTGCGGCGTCAATTAATGGTTGATAATTCATTTTATTCAATCCTTTCTATTTTGCCCGTTGCAAATCAAAGGCTTGTAATACTGCCTCTTGGCGTGTAAACATTTCAACTTCATCTGCTTTTGTTTCGTGATCATATCCAAGTAAGTGTAAGCAGCCATGAACAGCTAAAAAGCCAAGTTCTCGTTCAAAACTATGACCATAATCTGCTGCTTGTTCACGTGCACGTTCAAGAGAAATGAAAATATCACCTAACACACGTGGAATATCGGCACTTAAGCCAAAAATCGGAAATTCATCATCATTATCTTCAAATGCAAAAGAAATGACATCTGTTGGTTGATTTCTGTCGCGGTATTCACGATTGATTTCTTGAATTTGCGCATTATCAAGTAATGTCAGACTCATTTCAATATTATCATCAGCAAGTCCCTCAAGTTCAAAAACTTTCTCTAAAAGTTGCGTCATAAATGCTTCTTCTTGACGATAATCGCCCTCTATTTGTTGGCCAAAATCAATTGTTAACATGTGGCATCACCTATTCTTTCTGACTCCCTTCAAGGGAATCGTTCTGCCCTTGTATCATAGCATAAGTCAGACTTTTTTGTCTGTTTTTTTCCTGATTTCGAATGAAAAAAAAGCATTTTTTTACGTTGTTTTTCTGACTTTCACAACAAATTGACATTCCGCGCGTTTTTCGTTACGATAAGGGTTAATTACCGATTAAAAAACAGACAATTTGGTATTCGCTTTTGTTACTCATTCAGTCTCACTTGCGCCCATATTCAGACAACTTTTTTCATTTCAGAAAGGACTTCACACCATGAAACAACTCTGGTATTTTCGATTATTTTATTCTTTTTTCTTTTTTGCCTCGGCAATGATTTTCTCACAAACAGCCGTTTTTCTCGAACAAAAGGGCTTATCTGGCACTGAAATCGGGTTTACCCTCGCCACAATTTCTTTGGCCGCAACTATCAGTCAACCAATTGTTGGTTTTTTAGCTGATCGATTCAAAAATCGTAGCAGCATTTTGCGAATTTTATTGCTCGGAGCCGCAACGTGTATTTTCTTATTACCAAGTATCAATGGCTTTCTGCCAATCGTCACGATGGTATTTATCTTTTCGCTCTTTTTAGAACCAACTTTCACGCTCGCTGATACGACTGTCATTGAAGCCGCACGCTATGAGCCCGCTATTGAATACGGCAAAGTCCGTTGGTTTGGCTCAATTGCTTGGGGCATCGGCTCATTAGCTCTGGGAATTATTCTTCAGTTCCTCGGTGGCTTCTCAACAGCCTTTACCCTCTTTACCGTTCTCGCCCTCTTCGCTGTTGGCATCACCTTTACTTTCCCTAAACATCAAACTAAACAAGCCGAAACAATTGACTGGCACGCAGTGAAACAGTTAGTCCGTTATCAGCCTTTTATCTTTATTTGTAGTTTTTCATTTTTTGTTGGTGGCGTCAGTTTAACAGTCAATAATTACTTAGCCTTACATTTAACTCAGCTCGGAGCGATGTCATCAGTTATTGGTGTTGCGATGTTTTTACCAACTTTACTCGAAATTACAACTTTTCAATTTTCAGGACGTCTGATCAATCACTTTGGGATTAAACGCATCTTTTTAGCCATTTGTTTGATTTTAACGCTTGTCCAACTGAGCTTTTTCTTCGCTCCTCACTTCCTCATTGTCATGGTCGGGATGATGATTCAAGGGCTCATTTTCCCCTTAACAATTTCTGCTATTTATCAATTCCTCAATGAATATTTTGATGCCCATGTGCTTACGACAGTCAGCACTATTCGCGCGATGTTTGCTGCCGGAATTAGTACCTTTATTTTCACATTTATTGCGGGAATTATTTTTGAATTTGCTCACTTAGCCTTCATTTTTGCGATGACAGCCCTCTTAATGAGCTTTGCCTTTCTCCTCGTTTGGCGCTTCTTTCCCCAGCGTTCCGCTCATAGGCGCCAATCAAAAGAACCATAAAAAAAGTGCTCGTATTGCTTGTTGTTCAAGCGATGCGAGCACTTTTTTATCTTGATACTTATTTGTCAATTTCGTCTGGAGTGCTTGGTGGTGTCGGTGTTGGTACTTCGCTAATGATAATTTCTTCGCTAATTTCTAGTTGTGGTTTCAAAAGATACACTACTAAAGCGACATCACTTATAAGCATACTAGCAATTGCCAATACTTTACTCCATTCAAAAATAAGATTCAATGAACGAATCTGTTGAATAATATCGAGCGTTTGGGTCCATAAAATGGCAATATTACCCGCATTGCTAAATGCTTCAACTGCTCCCGGTAGAAAAGCCACCAATTCCTTCACATTTTCAACACTTAACGTAAACCCATTTAAAATCGCAAAAAATTCTTGAATGACAGTAATCATTGGTTCAAAGGTTGTAATTGTGAGTTGATTCCAAGCTTGGAAGGTATTAAACAGATAAAATAAACCGAAAATCACGGTTAACCCAAAAATGAGCAACGGAATCGCACTGCTGATCAGTCCTGTTAACACGAGACACCAGTCATACCAATGCATTGATTGCGCTTGTGTTTGTACATACCGCCGGTAGCGACGATAACTGATAATCCCTGCTACGCATAAGATGATTGCAAAAACGAAAGCCCCGCCTAGTCGCCAGCCCAAGGCTGAAACCATTGTCCAAATAATCACATCTCCGGAATTAGCGAGATTTTCCACCGTTAACACTGTCGCTAGCTGATTCAACCCTTGCGTAATCCCTACACTCAAAATTTCGGTGACATTTTGACTCAAAAACACCATACATCCAACGATAATGGTGATGATCCCCGCATACCAAAGTCGTTTATCTTGCCAAATTGTGCGTTGTTCCATCACACTTCCCCCTCACGTTTCATAAATTGCGCTTTGATTGTACAAGAAACGTTCACGACTAGCAAGTTTTTTGTTGTTTTTCTCACCTAAATTTCTGCTTAAAAAAAGCTCGCCGAAGCGAGCCATTTTTATTCACCACTTGGTGGTGTTGGATTAGGTACTTGTGTTACTGTTGATGTGACACCACGCTCACGTTTACGGAAATCATCATAAACGCCAGCATAGGCAGTGAAAATATACGGAATCGCAAAGAGGCCAACGATACCAAAGGTAAAGGCGCTCAAGACGAACCAACCAAAGAAACTCAAGTAGAACATAATTAATTCACGATAATGTCCTTGAACCATCCGTTTGCTTTCACTAATACATGCTTTCGGATCAAGTGTTGGCTCCTCAATTAAAAGGTAAGCGGCAAAACCATACCGAATTTGAATAAAGAATCCTAATAGGCTAATTGCAATCGAAGCTACGAGGACGATTAACACTGCTAGACTCGCTAACAGACCATTATTTGTCGTTGCCGCACTAATCCCACCAATTGTTGAGGCGAGGATAATGACAACCATTGGTACTAAAGTCCAAGCTAATGTAAAGAGCCAGTACCACACACCTAACATAATTGTCCGTTCCCATTTATTGACACCATAAATGAGGTCATTCAATTCACCTTTACCTTCACGGTGTAAACGGAGATATCCTTTTGCATACCCGACACTCGTAAATGCACTAATGACAAAGGTCACGATTCCTGCTAGGAATCCCCCAAAGCCACCGAGCCAACCAAGTGCCATTGAGACTAAACTTTGAACTGCGACTGGGATGATAAATAATGCTGCTGCCATTACGAGGTTTTTTTGGACTGTTGTCCGGGCCTGTAATTTAATCTGTTTCCGATTCATACCCTTCACTCTCCTTTTGAATTTTTCAACTATTATTATAGCACAATCCAACAAAAAAACTCCTTTTTTCTGAGGAGTTTCAAAAAATCACACGCTTTTAGCGATCAACAACATAGAGCTCAACGTTTGGGTCAGTTGTCACGTCACTACTAGGGATTGTTGTCGAACTCAGTGTAAAATAAATCAAAATAACTAAAAACACACTTGTTTATATTCGTCAAGAAAAAAGTGTACCACTTGCTATGAAAATAGTAGACCACTTTTGCTAATAAAAAAGTAGGCCACTTATATTTAAAGTAAAGCATGTT
>JTLC01000022.1 GCA_000798955.1 Firmicutes bacterium ZOR0006
TAATTGGTTGTTCATTCATAAAAAAATACCTCCTTCAATTTCGTACTTTTATCGTACTCAATTTCTGGAAGTATTTATAGACGGTAGAATGTTACTTGCTTACTCCCTATTTTGGGAATATCGCTCCTGTTTTAATTTCGATGTTGCCAGAAGGCACCAGCTAATTTGACAACTGTTCGCTCTGGTTGGTGATGATATGGTACTAGTGATTGTACTTGTACTTGCCACTGTTGTATACCACTAGCAAGATAATAACTGATTTGATAGTGGCAATCATCTTGTTGTTCCTGTTGCATTTCAAATACAACAACTCCTTGTAACTGAAAATGGTGACAAAATCGTTGAATGAGTTGTGGCAATGTATTGACTTGCAGTTGTTCAAATAATTGTTGAAATGGTCCCGTCAAGTGTTCCGCAAATTGCTGTGCTAAGACTGTAGCTTGTACTTGCCAAAATAATTGAGCACTCTCACTCGTATCAATAATACCTAATCGTATCGCTCCTAATTGCGTACTGACTACTTCTGGTAACGTTTTTTGGCCAACACTATAAATAGCTTCACCGATGCGGGCTTCAATTTGCTTCTGCATATTATCTAACGCAATTTGGGCTTGCTGTTCATCTGATGCTTTTACACTTGCCCGAACACGCGATGTACCCTCACTCGCATATGGGGCTAGTGTTACCGGTGATTGTGTTAAATCAATATCAGCTAGTCGACTTTCCATCACACTTTCACCTAAACCATAACAATTAAACACCCGCGAATAAACAGCTCCATTTTGCCACTGAGCAAAGCATGTCCACACATACCGTTCAACCATCAACTCCAATTCTTTTGGGGGTCCTGGTAAAACAAGAATGCTTTTCTCACCGTTTTTCATTAAACACCCTGGCGCTGTTCCATTATCATTTGGAAAAATCTGGCTAGCCGGTGGAAAGGCTGCTTGTACATAAATACGCTCCGGTAATTTTGTTTCGCTCAGACGTGCATATTTTTGTTCGATGAGTTGTCGCTGTAATGGATCCTCACTTAATGTTAAGCCCAAGTACTCTGCAGCAACTTGCTTCGTCAAGTCATCCTGGGTTGGTCCTAGACCACCACACATAATCACGACATCCGCACCGCGCTCGAAAGCCGTCTGAATCGCCCCCTTCATCCGCTGAGGATTATCCCCAACAACGCTCCGATAATAATGATTCAATCCATGGGCTGCTAAGATTTTCGCTAAATAAAAAGAGTTCGTATCTAAAACTTCACCTAATAACAACTCCGTTCCAACACAAATCACTTCAACATTCATCTAATCACTCCTCTCTCTTCTTCTCTACTGTACCATATTTTCCTTTTTTTTCGCTGTGAAAATGCCATAAGAAAAAATTCAGATGTTCTTTCGAATAAATTAAAAGCTTTTTCGCCATGTTTGCGTACTTTTTTGTTATACTTAACAATATCAAGAAAAAGGAGGAAACCCCATGACAAAAATTGGTTTTATTGGGCTTGGTGTAATGGGAAGTGCCATTGTTCGCCACTTACTCGCTCATGACTATACGGTTATTGGCTATACCCGAACAAAAGAGAAAGCACTTGATTTACTTGACGCTGGTGTCATCTGGGCGGAAAATCCCAAAACTATTGCACAGCAATGTGATATTATTTTTACAATGGTTGGACTACCAAGCGATGTTGAATCTGTCTATTTCGATGAAGAGTTTGGTCTGCTAGAAAATGCCAAGGTTGGTGCAGTTCTTGTTGACTTAACGACATCACAGCCGACATTGGCTCGGCGAATTCATGATGTTGCTGTTGCGAAAGGGTTACATGCCCTTGATGCCCCAGTGACTGGCGGTGATCTTGGTGCAAAAAATGGGACGCTCTCAATTATGGTTGGTGGTAATATTGCTGACTACCACCTTGTGTATCCCCTTCTAACATTATTTGGTAAAACAATTCAACATTTTGGTCCAGCTGGTATGGGTCAACATGCGAAAATGGCCAATCAAATTGCTATCGCCAACACGTTATTAGGGACTGCCGAATTATTAGCATATTGCCAGGCTCAAGGAATTGACGCCCAAAAAATGTTAACAACGGCTGGGAGTGGTTCGGCTGGGAGTTGGCAATTGAACAATAATGGTCCGAAAGCACTTGAAAAAGACTTTGCCCCAGGGTTTTATATTGCCCACTTTATCAAGGATATGCGCATTGCCGTCGCTGAAGCTCACGCCCAAAATTTAACCCTTCCTGGTGTTGAGCGTGTACTGGCTATCTTCGAATCACTTGTCGCTGCCGATCCTAAATTTAATGACTTAGGAACACAAGCAGTCATTGAATTCTTTCATCAGTAAATAAATAAACTTCTTCCAAAGACATAAAAAACGACCGCTATTCACGGTCGTTTTTCTTTCCTAAAAGGCAGCTTTATTTATTTTGCAAATATGTTAGCAACGCTTGTGCTGCTTTTGCTGGTCCTGTTTGAACACTTTCCGCAAAGCCTAATTCGGTACGAATTTGACCAATTTGAATATCTTGATCAAATAATGCAGTAAAATATTGATCAAGTAGTCCGTCTGTTTGCTCTTGTCGTTGAACTGGTCCAAAAGGATTCGCAAAGTATGATTTTACTAATCCAACTTCCTGTGTCGTTCCTTTAGCCATTCGTGCTCCAGCAACGAAAACATCTTGTGCACTTGCGACGTCAGTAAAGAAATCAAGTGCTTCACCGTGTTCGTAATTATTCGCATACAAGAAGAGATCAATTGGCTGTGGCGTCATAATTTCCTTATAAGTTGCAATTGGAATAACTAAACGAGCATTCACTTTATCGGGATTCATAAAGACACTACGATCAATTTGACGATACGCATACCCAGTATCGAGATCATCAAGACGTACAAAGGCACCAATTTCTGTTCCTGTTGCCACAATATTTCCTTCTTTATCTAACTGTAGTGTTCCCATATCATCAAACATAATTGTCATTTGACGAATAATCCCTTCACTTGCAGTTCGTAGTGCTTCTAATGTTTCGGATTTCCCAGCACCACTATCACCAATGATGACAACATTGGCTTGTTTGCCATCAAAGAATTCAATTTGAGCCATTGCACCATGAAGTGGTAACTTTCCTTGATTGATCATTGCAACATTATGTAATGTCAGTAACATTTTTTTCATGTATCCAAAGTAATCATGTGCTTCATTGTATGTTGTATAGCCAAAATACATTGCTTCTTCTTGATCATGGTAGAAACATGCTTGTTGTCCGTTTGTTTCAGGCATTCCATATACATAAATAAGATCTGGTTTCCGTGTTGCTGTATCTGTTGGTGTTGCAATTTCAAATAAGTTGGCTAAAGTAATTCCTTGAGCCATGAAATCGCGATGAAAGTAAACAAAAGCTAATAATGAGCCAACTTTTACTGGGAAACAGAAAAATTGTTTCGCTTGATACTCAGATGCATGTAACGGGTTTTCTGTTACTTCATTAAACAATCCATTTCGTGTTGTTTGCGCTGGGTAGGTAATAAATGGTGGGTGCAGTACAACTGATTCAATCATTGCCGTCTGCTCTAAAAAGGCATACTGCTCTGGCAGCTGTGTCTTTGGTTGATGAACAATCATTCCAGCGTTTACTCCTGCAATAAGTTGGCGATACACTTGGTGGTGATGACCTTGAATTGTTTCTTCAATTTGACGATACATACTTAAAATTAAGTTCGCAAAATCTGTATTTGTTTCTAAAAATTGCCGTGCTTGTAAGCCAGTTGTATGGCGATGTTCTGAATTATAGATGACAGCATAACGCTCTAAACTGCGCCAGTAATCATAAAACTCCTCAATTACTTCAATAACACCATGCTTTTCCGCAAGAATCGCTTGATAAGTTTCACCACGAATTTCACATGCTTCAAAAACAAGTAATAATTTAAAAAGACGATGTAATTCAGTTCCGATTTCTTCAGGTGAATAATATTGTGTTAAAAATTGATATGTTCGTGTTTGACGTTTTTCAATCCACGTTAAATAACTTGTGAGAACTTTGTTGAATCCTTCACTTGCTAAAACTTCTGTTTCCGTTTGACAATATTGCCGTGTAAAATTCGCAATCGCACTATTGCGTCCCATTTCAAATGCAAAACTCATCTCATTTCCCCCTAGGTATTTGATTTTTATTGGTTTTGGTACATAACTAATGCTTCATATAAGCGTTCAAAATCAGTTTGTGTTAAGTCACCAATACACCCGATACGAAACACCGTATCAATTTCTTCACCTTGTCCTGGTGCTACCATAAATCCATGTGCCTCCAAGAAAGCCGTTAGTGCCCTTGCACCGCTCGCCATTTGTACAGCAACAAGGACATTTCCTTGCGCTTCCGGTTGTAAAACTGGGCAGTTAAAACCTAGTTGCTTCAGCCGGTCTTGGATACTGATACGTAAATGATAGTGACGTTGTTGCAGTTGCGAAAGCCCCTCAGCAATAATTGCATCACACGCAAGTTCGAGACCGATTAACAACGGAACGGGTGGTGTAAATGGTGTCTGCTGTTTTTGAAGCAAAAAATTACGGTATACGCGCCAATCCTGGTAATAACTTTTTGGCGGCTGGGCTTCAATATATTCCCATGCACGTGCACTACACGCACATAATGCGAGACCAGGTGGCAAGAAATAGCTTTTTTGTGAGGCGGTTAGCACACAATCAAGCCCCCATTCATCCATCAACAGTGGGTGAATAACGAGACCACTAATGGCATCAACGACAACAAGCACATCGTGTACTCGCGCAATTTTCCCAATAGTCTCTAAATCATTCACCATCCCACTGGCGGTTTCATGATGGGTAATTAAAATTCCTTGAATTGTTTTATCTGCTTGCAAGGCCGCTTCAACCACTTGTGGATCAGCAGCACTTCCATTCGGAAATGTCAATTTTGTAACTTGCAAACCTTTTGTCTCAGCAATTTTAGCAAAAACATCACCAAAATAGCCAATACTCACAACGAGTACATGTTCACCAACTGCAAATAAGTTACTCACTGCTGATTCCATTGCTAGCGTTCCTGATCCCGCCATGACCATCACTGGTTGCTGCGTTTGAAATGTATACTGTAATTTTGGCTGTAGTCGGGCCATCAATTCAGCAAAATCATGGCCACGATGGTGCATAAATGGCTGACTCATCATTGCCATCCACTCTGGTTTCACCTGTACTGGACCAGGTGTAAATAATGTCATATTTGCCATTGAAATCCCTCCACTGAATGATATTGTAATTCTAACAATTGTACCACATTCTTTTCCTTTTTTTTGTTATTTTCAAGTTTTTAGGCAATGCGCCAATTTTTTTAGCAAAATTCGAAAAAATCACAGTTTTTTCCTGAAGCAAATCATAGTTTTTCGGGGTTTTTGCTAATTTTTCTCTACTTTTCCTACAAAAAAACAACAGTACCCTTAAAATTTCGAGTACTGTTGTTGCTTAACGTGCAAATTGTTGACGAACATGGGAACTAAAAGTACCGGTTTTCGGCATAAAGCCTCGCACCTCATATGCTCCTTTGCCTTCATCATATTCAAAGCTTTTCAAAATTGTTTGCCGTTTTAAGCGGTGGTGCCAATCGAGTTCTTCGGGTTGTAACCAAAAATGGTATGGTTCAAACAATTGACAGAGTCGATCCTCGATAGCAGTTGCTAGACGTTGTAAGTCAGCTTGATTTTGTGCACTCATCCGTACATGATGCAGTTGACGTGGCAGAAAAGTTGCCGGTATCTTATCATTTTTATTGTACACAGTTAACATCGGTATTTGATCTGCTTCAAGTTCTTGTAATAATGCTGCTACTGTTTGTTCATGACCTACATAGTTTGCATTTGCACCATCGACAATGTGTAAAAGCAAGTCAGCTTCTTTCGCTTCTTCTAATGTTGAGCGGAAGGCTGCAACAACTCGAGTTGGTAAATCTTGAATAAAACCAACCGTATCCGAGAGGATGACAACCATCCCGCTTGGCAAAACAAACTGCCGCGCTAATGGATCTAAAGTCGCAAATAACTTATCTTCAGCAAATGAATGGCCTTTGCTTAATTGATTGAAAATTGTTGATTTCCCCGCATTGGTATAACCAATCAATGCGATTTGAAATTGTTCTGCAGATTTACGTGCGAGTCGTTGCCGATCACGATGTTTTTGTACTTTTGCGAGTTCCTCGCGAATATCTTCTAGTTTGCGGACAATATGCCGCCGATCTGTTTCTAATTTTGATTCCCCAGGACCACGCGTCCCAATTCCCCCACCAAGTCGTGATAGTTGGGTTCCTTGTCCACGTAAACGCGGTAATAAATACTCTAGTTGCGCCAGTTCAACCTGAAGTCGCCCTTCTTTTGTTTGTGCACGCTTAGCAAAAATATCGAGGACAAGTTGGGTACGATCAATGACTTTACACGTTTCTGATAAAACGGCTTGTAAGTTACGGACTTGTGTTGGTGATAATTCAGTATTGAAAATAACGGTATCCGCTTCTTTTTCTTCGACAAGGCGTTGTAACTCTTCAAGCTTTCCCGAACCAAGGTAGGTTTTCGCATTGATTTGCTCAGCTTTTTGCGTCACAACCATCACAACTTCTCCGTCAGCTGTTTGCGTCAAACGCTCTAATTCTTCTAATGAATAGGCAAACTGTTCATTCGCTTGCGTTGTTTGCACACCAATTAAAATAACACGCTCTTGTTTCATTTCAATTCTCTCTTTCTATACAAGTGGGACTAATTGTTGCCAAATTTGGACTGCTAACTCAGCTTTTGGCACTGCTGGTAAAGGCACTGTCTTCGTTCGTGTCACAATGGTTGCTTGATGGAGTTCAGCTCGAAAGTGAGCAACATCATTAGCAATAATTACATCAGCATTTTTTCGGACTAATTTTCCGCGAGCATTCTCAAGATGATTTTCACTCTCAGCAGCAAAACCGACGAGTAGTTGATGGACTTTTTGTTGACCAAGGGTTGCTAAAATATCAATACTTCGCTCTAGCTCTAATATCAATGTCTCGCCAGCTTTTTTGATTTTTTTCGTAGCAACTGTTTTCGGTTTATAGTCAGAAACAGCCGCATTCATAATCACGACATCACTATACGCAAACTCTTTTTCGCACGCTTCATACATTTCCTGTGGTGTTTCAACACGAATCATCTCGACCCCCGGCAAATCACCTAAAGCGCTCGGCCCTAATACAAGTGTCACCTGCGCACCTAAGCGCTGGGCTTCGCGAGCGAGTTCATACCCCATCGTTCCTGATGAAGTATTAGAAATATACCGAATTGGATCTAAATATACTCGGGTTGGTCCCGCTGTTATTAATACTCGTTTGCGACTCAGCGGTCGTTGTGCCAAGAAACGAGCAATCTCAGTAACAATTGCAACCGGCTCTGGTAACCTCCCAATGCCTTCAACTCCACATTTGAGCATCCCGCTTACAGGTGGCATAAATTGATGACCAAGCTGTTCGAGTTTACGTTGATTTTCTTGGAAAATAGGATTTTCATACATAACTGTATTCATCGCTGGAATAAACAAAACTTTTTGACTAGCAGCAGCAAGTACTGTTGATGCCAGATCATCGGCAATACCATTTGCCATTTTACCAATGATATTATAGCTTGCTGGTAAGACAATGATTGCGTCCGTTTGTTGTGCCAAATCAATATGAGTCACACCAGTACTTTCATCAAAGAAATCAGTATACAGCTGATTTTCACCAATTATTGTTGTTAGCTCGCTCAAATCAAATAACTGTTGGGCATGTTCACTCACCACACATTTGAGGTCATATTCACCCGTTTGTAACAGTCGCTGGCAAATATCGGCAACTTTGACGACGGCAATAGAACCTGTAATAATAATCGTTAGCTGTTTTTTCATTTTACACTCTCCTCAGTAAAAATAGCACTTCCAATACGAATCATCGTACTTCCCTCATTAATAGCAACTTGCCAATCGTGGCTCATTCCCATTGATAGTGTTGTAAAAGCTGGTGTTGTCGTTGCACTTTCTTGGCATTCTTGAAATAAGGTGAACATCTGTTGAAAGTATGGCCGCGTTTCTGCTGCTGGTAAATAAGGGGCCATTGCCATTAAACCGCAGACGCGAATATTTGGGCACTCGTGTGCTAAAAAAGCTAAGAAGGCATGAATGTCTTCTATCGCTAATCCATGTTTATTTGGCTCATTCCCAATATTGACTTCGACAAGGCAATCCATCACCAACTGATGCTTTTGTGCCTGCTTTTGAATTTCTCTCGCTAAATTTTCACGATTGAGCGATTGAATCATTGTTACTTTATCAATGATATAGCGAACTTTATTCGTTTGAAGATTTCCAATCAAATGCCAAGCCACTTCGCTATCTTCGAAAAACGGATATTTTTCGAGAAGTTCTTGGACACGGTTTTCCCCAAAAATTCGTGCACCCGCTTGATACGCTCGCTGCATATCTTCAATCGAAACTGTTTTTGTCACAACAACTAGCTTTTGCTGTGGATCTAATGTTTGTAAAATTGTTTGAATGTGCGTTTCAATCATGTTTGCTTTGCTCCTTTTATCTTTCGTTTTATTATACCACCTTTACTTTCAGTTTTTTAGCATTAAAAAAGCACACATGCTATCAAAGACACGTGTGCTCATCATTATTTTCGCTACGTTTGTTTTTTTGTTTTTAGTTGTAAGATTGCTCGACTATTATGTCGAACTAGTAAGGTGACACAAAATGTTGCTAGCGCAAATACGCTGATTAATAAAGGAATTTGATTGCTGAATTTCTCGAGACCACCACCAAAAAGTAGTTGGCCAAAAGGAATACAGACAGTAGCAAAAGCCGCACCAAAGGCACTGATTTTCCCTAACATTTCCCGTTCGGTTTGCAATTGCACATACGTATTCGTAATAACATTTGCTACACCTAAGATGAACATAATTGCCATACCACCAACCATAAAAATCAATAAACTGAAAACGACAGGCACCCCATAGTCCACTAAAAGTAGCGATCCACCCATGAGTACCATTGCTAAACTAATACCATATAAAAGCCGATGCACCTGTGTGACAGCTAGCAGTCTTGGGCGAAAACTGATGCAAAAAGCACCAATAATCATACCTAAGGCAATCACGCCTTCAACAATTCCATAGACTTGCGAACTTAAACCGAGTGTGATTTTAATAATATATGGTGCTCCAACAGAAAATAATGGAACCATGAATAAATTAAACAATCCTGCCGTCATGATCATTCGCAAGACAATTGGGTTTTTACTGCGTAAGTACTGATAGCTTGCTTGCATATCTTCGCGAAACAACCGAACAATCCCTTGTTTCTTCAGCTGACGTGTATGTGGAATCTTTAGCGCACACTCTAACAATGCTGAGGCAAAAAAGCTGATAGCATTCATCAAGAGAATTACTTTAATGCCAAAGAGTCCATACAAAACTCCAGCCAAGATTGGTCCTAAAAAGTTCGCTAATGAAGAGACTTGATAGACCAAGCCATTAGTTGCTAATAATTCTGTCTCATCTACTAATGCAGGCAAACTTGCTGTTACCGTCGCTTGATAAATCGTGGAAACTGCCGATAAAACCATCATCACTCCAGCAACAATGAACGCTTCATCTTGCCCAGTTAACACGATGGCTAGATACCCAACAATCACAAGTGCACTGACAAGATCAAGACCAATCATGACTTTCCGTTTATCTGCTCGATCTGCAATCATTCCTGCAATCGGTGCAAAAATGACAATAGGAATCATTGACAGTGCTAAAATCGTAGCAAAAATACTCGCTGAACCAGTCAAATCCAATAAATATAAAGAGAGTGCAAATCGTTGAATCGCACTCCCAAACAAAGAAATAATTTGGCCCGTAATCAAAATAAAAACGTTCCGGTTTCTTACTATTGTTTTCAAAATCTCTTACTCCTCAGTTGCCAAGCTAAAATCAACACAAATCGGATATGTTCCGCTTTCATCAAGTTGTAACTTGGCTTGAATTCCATATAATTGTTGAAGATTCTCTGGTGTAATCACATCTAATGGTTTCCCGGCAAACACCTGTTTCCCCGCTTTAAGACCAATAATATGATCGGCAAACTTCGTCGCGTTATTCAATTCGTGTAAGACAATTACAATTGTGCGCTGCTGTTCGCGATTTAAACGCTGCAACAAGGTCAAAACTTCTAGTTGGTGAGCCATATCTAGGTATGTTGTTGGTTCATCCAACACAAGAATTTCTGTTTCTTGCGCAAGTGCCATCGCAATCCAAGCTCGTTGTCTTTGACCACCTGACAGTTGGTCAACACTCCGTTCGGCAAATTCACTCATTCCTGTAGCTGTTAACGCCCACTGAATCATTTCTAAATCATGCTCGCTCATTCCAGCAAATAAAGTTTGATACGGAAAGCGACCATAGGCAACTAATTCTTTCACTAACAATCCTGGTGGTACTACTGGACTTTGTGGTAAAACAGCCATTTTCTGAGCAATTGCTTTCGGTGCTTGTGACTTAATATTTTCACCATTAATCACAATTTCCCCTTGTTTCGGTTTCAAAATCCGGGCAATTGTTTTTAAAAGTGTTGACTTCCCACATCCATTTGTCCCAATAATCATTGTAATCTTCCCTTTTGGGATAGCGACATTAAGTTTATCAAGCACAAGCACATCATCATAAGCGACCGATAAGTCATGTGCTGTAATTGTTGCTTCCATCATGATTACTCCTTCATTTTCAACATTAAATAAATAAAATATGGTACACCGACAATTGAAATTGTAATTCCAACTGGAATTTCAATTGGCGAAAACAAATTCCGTGAAATTGTATCAGCGAACAGAATAATAATGGCACTAATTAAACCCGCAGTTGGAATCAGTCGCCGATGCACTGGGCCAACTAATCTCCGCCCTAAATGCGGACCAAGTAATCCTAAAAAGGCAACATTCCCAGCGACAGCCGTACTTGCAGCTGCTAAGGCAACCGCAAAAAACAAAAATTTTCGGCGTGTTGCTTCAACACGAATTCCTAATCCTGTTGCTAATTCATCACCTAAATCCAAAATATCGAGCGAACGGCTTTCAAGTAACGTCCAGGCAAAGAAAATTCCAATAATCGGCACAATTAACCAGAAAAATTGCCAACTACTTCCCCAAAGGCTCCCACTAATCCATGTCAATGCTTGGTTATAATCACCTTTTGATAAAGTCAGTTGAAATAAGGTAATGACCGCATTTAATCCGGCATTGACACCAATCCCAATTAAAATTAAACGTGTTGGCGAAATGCCTTTCCGATAACTCAAGACATAAATCGCAATTGCTGCCACTAATGCCCCAAATATTCCCGCAAATGGCATGAGATAAATCGCCCAATCACCTAATTGGCTATAATAACTCGTCGTACTTGTGGCAATCACTAGGACAACTGCTAGTGCTGCCCCCGCATTAATTCCGATAATACCTGGCTCAGCTAATTCATTTTTTGTCACACTTTGTAAGATACAACCTGCAGTTGATAATGCGATTCCGACTAAAATTGCAACCGCAATTCGCGGTAATCGGAGGCTAAAAATTGTTGTTGCCTGGACTTTACTGCCATTTCCAATCAATGTTTGTAGTATTTCTGAGATACTCATTTGGTAGGTACCCCAACTAAGACTCAACAAAACTGCTGCAATTAAGACAACAGCTAAGATTCCTATCACAATCACAATCCGTTTTTTCATCATGCACTCCGCTCTTTTCTCACCATCCAAATAAAGAATGGTACACCTATTAATGTTGTGAATAATCCGATTGGGGTTTCATACGGTTGATCAACGAGTCGTGCTAAAACATCCGACCAAACTAGTAATGTCCCACCTAATAAAAAGGATAACGGTAAAATGATGCGATAATCTTGACCAATCATTTTACGAATCATATGCGGTACAATTAAGCCAACAAAGGCAATATTTCCCGCAACACTGACACTAATCGCACACATCGGAATGATTAATAACAAAGTAACGATTCGAATTTTGACGGGATTTTCACCAAGCCCAATTGCCACATCCTCACCAAGATTCACAATATTAATCCGCGATGCTAATAGCATCGCTAGCACCGTACAAATACCGCCAACAACTAATAAAAGTTGTACACTTTGCCAATCAGCTGTTCGAAAACCACCACTAATCCAAAAAGCAAGATTTTGTGAGCGATTTGTCAATAAGGCAATGACTGACGCAAGCGAAATAAAGAATGTACTCAGTGCTGTTCCAGCTAATAGCAATCGCGAAAGATTTAAGCTTCGTGTTTGCTGCATTGTGAAGGCTAGCACGAGCCCACCACTGACCATAGCGCCAAGAAAAGCGGCAGCACTCGTACTAAATAAGCCCGAAAAAGCGGGAAATGCATAGCCAATTGCAATTGCTAGCGTTGCCCCTTGCGTAATCCCCATGAGCGATGGTTCCGCAATTGGATTTCTTGTCACTCCTTGCATCATTGCACCAGTCACACCAAGTAATCCCCCAACTAGGAGGGTACTCAGTGCTCGTGGAATACGAATGTCTCGGACGAGTTGCATATCCAACTCTGGTTGATAATCAAAAATACTCGCAACAACCGTTGAAAACGGAATATTTTTTGCTCCTGCTGATACGGCAACAAATAGCCCAATTGCTACTGCAATCAAACAAAAGCTGACAATTGCTAGAATTTTTTTATTCATTATTTCCTGCTAATAAGCTTTCAATTTCATTGATAAAATCAAGGCGTCCGATTGGGCTGTATCCAATATTAAAGTATGGACTTGCTGGTAATTCAACAACATTTCCAGCTTTGACAGCTGGCATGTTTTGCCAAATTGGATTTCCAAGTAATTCGACCATATCTTCATCTGTACCGATTGCTAAAATTTCATCTGCTTCAATAGCTGCTAATCCTTCATATGAAACAACTGGTAAACTTACATCAACCTGTTCTGGCATGCCAACTGGTTTAGCTAAACCTAAATCTTGATATAAAACACTTCCCAATCCAGCACCGTCAAAAACAAAAATTGATCCACCACTCGCTAAGAATGATAAGTATGTTGTCTCCGCACCATTTTCGGCTTTAATTGCTTCACTAACTGTTGCTGCTTTGGCATCGTATTCTGCTAGCCACGCTTCCGCTTCGCTAACACGATCCATTGTTGTTGCTACATTCATTAAATCAGCACGCCAATCCATTTGTGATAATTCAATCATAATTGTTGGTGCTACTGCTGATAATTGTTCGTACATTTTCTCTTGCACTGTTGAAATAATGATTAAGTCTGGCTCTAACGCAAAGACTGCTTCAACATCCATTGTATCTTGATAGCTATATCCTAAAATTTCGGCTCCGGCTAATTCATCTTCTAAGTATGTTGGTAATTTCGTATAGTCATATCCATCACTATTTGCAGTACCGACGACATCAAAACCAAGTAATGATAATGTGTCACTAGCTCCACTTAAATCGACGATGCGTTGTGGGTCAACAGGAATTTCAACGCTTCCTTTGACATCTTCAACGACACGTGTTTCTGTCGTTTGTGGTTCTTCAGTTGTTGTACTTCCACATGCTACTAATGTAACAGCTAACATCATTGTTGCTGCCATGGCAAATAATTTTTTCATCTTTTTCTACTCCCTTAATCACGTATGATTTTGAACTAAAACAACAAAATAAAAAGGGTAATTCACTTTATCAAAAAAGCAAATCACCCTCATCATGAATTTTATGTCTGCATCTGTCTTGCTTTCATTGCAGTATACGTGAATCCGTACGCTTGTAACGAGTATAAGTTGTTGCCATAAATGGCATCATGCTCACCCAAACATGCTTCCTGCTTCTGCTTCTTCGTCAAGCTCGCATTGCTGACTTCGCCAAAACGAAATCACGACTTGAATTTATCTCAGATCGTGATTCCTTTTTTGTCATGTCAGTCAGCTGCCATAAATGGCACCATGCTCACACTCTCTGTTTTATTCGTCCATTGATAAGACAGCCATGAATGCCTCTTGTGGTACATCAACGTTTCCGACTGATTTCATTCGTTTTTTACCTGCTTTTTGTTTTTCTAGCAATTTACGTTTACGCGAAATATCTCCACCATAACATTTTGCAAGAACGTTTTTACGTAAAGCTTTGATTGTTGAACGAGCAATGATTTTCCCACCGATTGCGGCTTGGATTGGCACCTCAAACTGGTGACGTGGGATAACTTCTTTCAATGTTTCCGTAATTGTTTTTCCACGATCATGGGCAAAGTCACGGTGAACGATAACTGCTAATGCATCTAATCGTTCTGAATTTAAAAGAATTTCCATTTTCACAAGACGTGATTGTTTGTAACCAATCATTTCATAATCAAACGACGCATACCCTTTTGTTCCTGATTTCAGGCGGTCAAAAAAGTCATACACAATTTCGGCTAATGGCATCTCATAAGTGATACGCACACGTGTCTCATCAATGTAGTCCATTCCAATGTATTCACCACGTTTTTTCTGACAAAGTTCCATAATTGGCCCAACATAATCTGTTGGTGTCATAATTGTCGAACGCACATATGGCTCTTCAATTTTATCAATCAACTGTGCATCAGGCATTGCCGATGGATTATCAACAATAATTTTTTCACCACTTGTCATTGTCACATTATAAATTACACTTGGTGCCGTTGCGATTAATTCAAGGTTGAACTCTCGCTCTAAACGCTCTTGGATAATTTCCATATGTAATAATCCTAAGAATCCACAACGATATCCAAATCCAAGCGCTTGTGATGTCTCAGGTTCGAATTGTAACGCTGAGTCACTTAGTTGCAACTTTTCAAGTGCTTCACGTAAATCATTGTAACGTGCTGTATCAATTGGGTATAAACCACAGAATACCATTGGATTTAGCTTACGATATCCATCTAGTGGGGCTTCAGCTGGGTTGTTCGCATCAGTAATTGTATCACCAACGTTGACATCTTTGATATTTTTAATCGAACATGCCACATATCCTACTTCACCAGCAATTAACTCGTCTTTTTTGAACTCTGTTGGTGTCGTTACGCCAAGTTCAACAACTTCATACTCCGCACCTGCTTGCATCATACGAATTTTTTGTCCTTTACGCATTGTCCCTTCCATAATTCGCACTGACGCGATAATCCCGCGATAAGCATCAAAATATGAATCGAAAATCAATGCTTTCAATGGGGCTTCTGGATCACCAACTGGTGCTGGTACATGTTCAACCACTGCTTCTAAAATGTCCTCAATCCCAATTCCTGATTTTGCCGATGCAAGCACAGCATACTCAGTATCTAATCCAACTAGGTCTTCAATTTCATTTTTTACACGTTCTGGTTCGGCACTCGGTAAATCGATTTTATTGATTACCGGAATAATTTCTAAATCATTATCGATTGCTAAGTAAACATTGGCTAATGTTTGGGCTTCAACACCTTGGGCAGCATCGACAACAAGTAGTGCTCCTTCACAGGCCGCTAACGATCGTGAAACTTCATAAGTAAAATCGACATGTCCTGGTGTATCAATTAAATGAAATAAGTATTCATTTCCATCTTTTGCTTGATACGTTAACTGTACAGCATTTAACTTAATCGTAATTCCGCGCTCACGCTCTAATTCCATTGAGTCTAATAATTGGGCTTTCATGTCACGTGACTTTACTGTTCCCGTTGATTCTAAAATTCGGTCCGCCAATGTTGACTTACCGTGGTCGATATGGGCAATGATTGAAAAGTTACGCATCCGTGATTGTAACTCTAATTTTTGCTCTTTCGTCATTTTGCTCATATATTTTCACTACTTTCGCTTCAAAAATTTCTCTATGACTGTCTGAGTTTGTTCCCAATGCTAAGGCATGCAAACAAAACGACAGACTTCATTAGCCATTATATCAATTTTCATAGTAAATTTACAGAACATTTTTTGCTTTTATCTTAAAAACAGGAAAAGTTTTTCGACTTAGTTTTGCTTTTGTTGTTATTCAGTTGTTTTAATTCAAAATCATTACGATTTATTTTACTTCGTAATAATACCAATTTAACCCTGAATTGTCAATCATACTTTCTTGTTATTCAACTAGCGTCGGAATTTTCACAAGAAAGTAATAATATTTACCCATATAGAGGAAAATAATACCTATTTTCATCACCCAACTCCCAATTAATAGTAGTGGGAACAGTAACATAATACTTGCAATCGTCAAAATCGTCCATTTTTGTTGTTTCGTCATTGCACGATGACGAACATAATCTGCTAAGTACAGCTGGTACATTTTCGTGTTTTTAAACCAGCGATCAAAGCGACTCGATCCCTTCACAAAACAAATCGAGGCCAATAATAGAAATGGTGTCGTTGGTACAATTGGTAATATCACTCCCAAAAAAGCACATCCGAGTGCTAAGAAGCCAATTGTTACATACAATACTTGTCGCATTTGTTTCATTTTTTCTCTTTCTCCTCCACCTATTTATAGTCGTGGTAAAAACTTTGCTTTACTGCTCTTTTATTACTCATATTTTTTTCTCGCACATTACCCCGCGTTCAATCTGATAAACTGTATCGGCAATTGCTGTTGTTGACTGGCGGTGCGAACTGAAAATGACTGTTTTCTTCCCAGCATACTCATGTAATGATTGTAAAATTTCTGCTTCATTGAGCGCATCTAAATTACTCGTCGGCTCATCAAGCAGAAAAATTACCCCATCATGCAAGAAAATACGTGCGAGCCCTAACCGTTGTCGTTCACCACTTGAAATTAGCGAACCTAACTCGCCAACTTTCGTTTCATACCCCGCTGGCAGTTGCGTAATCCAATCATGCAGGGCTGCTTTTTTCGCCGCTTGTTGAATTTCTTGTAGTGAAGCTGTCGGGTTACCGAGAGCAATATTCGCTCGAATTGTATCATTAAATAAAAATGTTTCTTGACTCATCGCACTTTCAAGTGTTCGTAAACTTTGCGTGGCCATTTCAGTCAATGGTCTATCTGATATTCGAATTTCACCTGTTTGTGGATCAAAATAGCGGAGCAATAATTTAAACAGCGTACTCTTTCCACTGCCACTTGGACCAACAATCGCAATTTTTGTCCCACGTTTTAGCGTAGCCCGGATATGTTGCAATGTTAATTTTTGACCAGGGTAGCGAAATGAAACATCTTTAAGTTCAACATCACCGTCGTCAACATAATCCACACCTGGATTTTCGGCAACAAGTGGTTCCTCATCCAACAACTGAAAGAGGCGCTGTGCACACGCAAACGTGTGTCCTAATGTATTCGCAAGTCGGCTAAGTGCGACTACTGGTCCAAATGCAGATGCAAGTACCACTACGGCGAACAACAGTGCTGTCAATTGAATGGTTCCCGCCTGATAGAGTACGAGTCCACTCAACGTTGCACTAATAAGCGCAAGTGAAATCAAGATATCGCTCAGACCCGCTATTGTCGTCTCATCTCGTTTCAATATTTCCAAGTGTCGATTCAATTCTTGTGATTGTTGAGCAACTTGAACTGTTTGCTTTCGTTGTTGACCAAAATGAATGATTTCTTTCAAACCGTATAATGAATCTAAAATAATCGTATTCCCACGATTAAATGCTTCCCGATACGCCATTCCGGCTTGACCAACGCTTTTTGAAGCATATAATGGTAGTCCAACCCCGATTAATAAGAAGAAGACTCCAGCTAAACCAGCAAAAACAACATGGACTTGGAATAATAAAAAGCAGATACATACACTCGTAATAATCGCAATTGCAATTGGCGCAATTGTATGGGCATAAAATACTTCAAGCATTTCAATATCACTTGTTACTAAAGCAACTAATTCACCTTTTGCTTTCGTTTCTAGTTTTGCTGGTGCTAATTTACGTAACTTGCTAAAAATTTGATCACGTAGATGCATTAAAATTTTAAAAGCTACATAATGTCCTGACAGTTGCTCACCATAGCGGAAGAACCCTCGTAAAATGGCAAGTGTCCCCATGATGCTGATAGCAGTCATAAAAGATAGTTCTGTTTGTTCACCTAGCAAAGCGCCAAGTGCTACAATAGCAAATCCAGAAATCAATATGGCTGCCAAAAACCCGATGACTCCTAAAAAAATTGTTACTATCATAATTGGTAATAGTGCCTGTAATTCTTTGATTAATCGTAGCATAATTTTGAGTCCTGATGCGCGTTTCATGATGAGACCTCCCGAATTTGTTCTAACTGTTGTTGTTGATACCAGAGTTTCGCATACTGTTGATTTTCTGTTAATAATGCCGCGTGTGTTCCTTGCTCTACAAGCACTCCTTGTTCTAGTACATAGATGAGCGGAACATGTTGAACATTCGCTAAACGATGCGTAATCACGATTACAGTTTTTCTACGCCCAAGCTCAAAAATTGCCTCCCAAATTGCCGTTTCACTCTCAACATCAACATTTGAAGTCGCCTCATCAAAAATATAACAATCACGATCCGCTAAAATTGCTCTCGCTAATGCCAACCGCTGTTTTTGTCCACCAGATAATTCACTTCCAGCCTGTCCTACTGGTGTTGCTAATCCTTTTGGTAATGATTGAACTTCTGTTAGCAAGCGCGCTTGCGCTAATGCTTCAAACAGCTCTTCTTCTGTTGCATCGACTTTAGCAAATCGTAAATTTTCGGCAATTGTCCCGGTGAAAATATAACTATGTGCATCAACATAGCCAATATGTTGAGCAATATGTTCGCTTTTTAGTTCTGTGTGGGGCTGTTCATTATACAGCACCGTACCACTCGTCGCGAGCACTTGTTTGGCTAATGTCCGAGCTAGTGTGCTCTTTCCACTTCCACTCACACCAACAATTGCCGTAACTTGATTGGCTGGGAAACGAGCCGTAATTGATTGGAGCACCGTTCGCTCAGTGAATGTCACTGAGAGTGATTCCGTCTGAATTGTTATCGGTTGATTTGGCCAAGATTTTGGTTGTTGGACATCCTCAGGCTGTATTTGATCAAGCACGGAGAAAATCACTTCACTTGCAGCCATTCCATTCATGGCAATATGAAAGTATGAACCTAATAATCGTAGTGGAATAAAAAATTCGGCAGCTAATAAAATAATGATAAATAAGCCACCCAATGAAATCATCCCTTTTTGGTACTCCAGTAAACCAACAATACTTCCTGTTGCCGCTCCACCGAAAGCAATCAGATCCATCACCGTAATCGAATTCAATTGCATACTTAGTACTTTCATCGTCATTTGACGGAAGCGCTCCGCCTCACGATTCATCGTCTGGTGATACGCCTCATCTTGTTGAAATAATTTCAATGTTGTTAATCCTTGTAAATTTTCCAAAAACGTTGCCCCTAAATCGGCATAATTCCCCCAGTAATTCCGTAAAATCCGTTTAGCAATTTTCATAATCATCACAATTGAAAGTGGAATCAATGGCACACAAACAATAAAAACAATCGCAACTGGCAACGAAATTGTCGCAATCACAACAAATAAAACAATCGGTGCAAGTAATGAATAGAACAATTGCGGTAAATATCGACTAAAATAAACTTCTAGTTGTTCAATTCCGTCAATAGCTACTTGGACGATTGTAGCGGTTTTTCCAGCTTGCGACGCCTGGTGACCTAGATCTAACAATTTTTGATAAAGTATATTTCGTAGCGTCATTCGTGATTGGGCAGCTGCTAAATATGCATACTTTCCATGATAGCGATACGCAACAAATTTAACTATTAATAGCGCTAGAAGTACCATGGCTAAGCGACTAACTGTTAAACTAGCTGTTACTTGAATCGCAAAAATTGAAGTTGCGCTACTCACCGCATCGAGTTGTTCAGGCTGAATCAGGTATTGTAGCACCATTCCTAACAAATAAATAATTCCAATATTACTCGCTAAAACGACAAGTTGACTGATAATCGTCATTCCTATCTGCCGTTTGGCTTGTGGGCACATCCCAATCAAGCGTTTATTAATCATCATTTTCTTTTCTCCTTAAACTGACTTTTCATGATGTATCGGGCCCGAGAGATAAAACGTCATGATTCCGCTTTATCTTTCCAATCGTAATCATACCGTTTTATTAATTATAAGTCAATTGTTTATTCATTTTTTTCGTAATTATTACGTTTTAAATTTTTATAATTGAAATTTTACTTTATTTTTTTATTTTTTCCTTGTTGTTTTTACGTATTATTTAAGAAAAACATGAGAATGTCTAGAGTCATCTTTTGGCTTTGTTTGCGTTGATTCGTACTGGCAGGATAATTTGAACGGAAAATAAAAAAAACGATTTTTTTCGAGAAAAAACCATTTATTACTTGCTATTTCCAGCTAGTTTCTTTATAATTATTCGTGGCGGTAAAATTTATTATTGAATCAAACCTGAAATTTTGTTAAAATGCAAACGTTGACACGTTAATACCGGAGGTGAACGGAATGGCAAATATTAAGTCACAAGTTAAACGTATTAAAACGAATGAAAAACGTCGTTTATCAAACCAAGCTTTCAAATCTTCAATGCGTACAGCAGTGAAAAACGTTGAAAAAGCGGTTTTAGCTAATGATAAAGATGCTGCTACTGCAGCATTAGTAGTAGCGTACAAAAAATTAGATACAGCTGCTACAAAAGGAATTGTACACCCTAACTTCGCTGCGCGTAACAAATCTCGCTTAGCTTCAAAAGTAAACGGATTATAATTTCCAAAGCACCCACTGGGTGCTTTTTTTGTACGCTAATACATATAAAAAAACCACACCCCTTCATGCTCTTCACAACAGCGCCCTGCTGATTGTTCTGAATTCTTGGTCGTGTGGTTTTTCGGTTATACACTTAAGATAACAACTTGTTGTTTCGCATTTTGATCAGCAATTGGCATTGTTGCATGCGTTTTTAACTCATGCGTATGGACATATGCTTGTGCTTGCTCCACTACTTCTTCAACTGTTGCCCCCATTACATGGTACCCGTAATCACAGAGTTCTAATACAACTCCATCTGTATCATTTGTCATCTTTGCATAAATTGTCTTTGCCATATTTTTTCCTCCAAAACTCTTTCGTTACCCCTATTATCGCGTTTCTTTTGCAGATGTAAAGCCTTTCTCGGAAAACAAATATTTTTTAATCGTGCTATCTATACAGACACTTCCAGTTTGCTCACTCTGCTTCGAAGTTGTCTAGTCGGGTTTAAAAAAAAGTTTCAAGCAAGCTTGAAACTTAGTGGTGAAATAAGAGATGGATCTCATCTAAAATGACGTCATTGTGCCAAGCGTAGGCCTGAACCGTTTGCTTCCACATTTCCCATTCTTCAGGGTGGTCCAAGGCATATTTCAACCCAGTGTACACACCATCAGTACTATTTTCGGTGATATAACCGACATTATATTTTTTGAAAATTTCATAAATTCCAGCGACTTCAGTTGAAACAATCGGTGTTCCACATAAAAATGCCTCTATACAGACGGTTGGTAGTCCTTCATAGCGTGAAGATAAAACAAATAAGTCCGCATTATGCATAAATTTATATGGATTTTTTTGTACACCCCAAAATGTTGTGTGGGCGTCAAGTCCTGCTGTTTTCACAGCAAGCTTGAGTGGTTTTTCTTCTATTCCTTCACCGACGAAATGTAGGTGATAGCGATAGCCTTGATCAATCAATTTTCGATGTGCTTGGATGAGGCGCTCAAAGCCTTTTTGAGGATACATCCGCCCGACCGCTAAAATATTGAGCGTATCTGTTGTCTCTTGGAATGGATTCGGTTCATTTTTGGCTTTCATCACAATATCTTCAACACGCATTAAATTATGAATCGTTGATAATTTTTCACTTAGACTCGGAAAGAGTTCTCGTGCCGATTCTTCAGCAGTATTGGAAACACCGACAATTTGATCAAAGAGTTGCATTGTCCGTTCGAAAGGGATAAGGCCATAGACCGTAAAATCAAACACCTTGGCATCAAAGTGAAGCCACGCGACTTTTTTAGCACGTTCATTTGGGCTAAATGCAACAAATGATGGACATCCACCCCAATCTGAGAAGGCAATTTCTACATCATAATCACCTTGTAATTTTTCTTGATAGAGTTTTTGAATCCATTTCGGATTTCGTGAATATGACCAAATTTTCACCATCGTAATCGCATTAATTTGCGTATCATCAAATAATGGTGTCACTTTTATCCCTTTTGGGACAGAACCTAACATATCCGTTTTATTAATTAAAATCGCAATTTCAATTTCATAATCATCTTTTATTTTATCGAGTAAGTTCACAAGTACTCGTTCTGTTCCACCTACTGCTAATGAATAAGTGACAAATAATAATTTTGGTTTGTTTTGTTGCACGTTCGTACGTATCTTCAGTAACTGACGATACTTCCTCCCTTAAAAAAATTCGGTTTTCTCTTAAGATTGCCTCAAGATTCTCTCTTCTCTATTGTAACAAGTTATTTCCTAAAAAGAAACAGCCCTACTAGTTGTTTTCACCAAATATTCTTGGTAGAATAAAAATTGCGACAATTATAATTTTTTAATAATTGTTTTAACATCTAAATAGAAAGTGGGCTGATTATTGATGTCCAATCGACAAAAAAATCTCTTGTATTTTTTTATTATTACTCTTGTTACAGCGGTAGTTGTCTTCTTTGCAGTCAAAGATGATTTCCAAGAGAAGATTCAACTCTTATTAACAGCGAATCCTTTCTGGCTCCTCGCAGCAATTATCTGTGTATTGCTGTGGTGGATTTCAGAAGCATATGTGATGCAAGTTATTGCCAAAACAAATCACAATCGCTATCGTTTCTTTGATAGTCTTATCGTCTCGATTATCGGTCAGTTCTACAGTGCCTTAACTCCTATGGCAAGTGGTGGCCAAGTATTTCAAATCTTTTATATGAGACGTCAGGGGCTAAAGATGCATGATGGTGTCATGATTACTCTTTTAAACTTAAGTATGTACATCGTTGCGCTAATGATTTTCTGTGGTGGCTTCGCAATTATTAAGTTTCAATATTTTAGTGAAAGTGTTCCAAACTTTTTCATGTGGCTGTTAATCGGGATGATTGCCAATTTCGCAGTTTATGTTTTACTCGTGATTCTTTCAACTTCGCGGTCAATTCATCATTTCGCCATTAACAAAGTCATGATTCGCCTCAAATTCATCAAAAATCTCGAAGAACGCATCGCTGCTCTTGAAGTAACACTTGGTGAATTCCGTGAGAGTTTTCAAACTGTAAATCGCAATAAGTTAGTCTTTTTACGGATTCTGCTCATTAATCTCGTTCGACTTTTCATCTTTAATGCTGTGCCTTTCTTTATTGCCCTTTCACTGCAAATCCCTATTGGGGGCGACTGGCTCACGATTTTAATTGATAGTGTCGCTGCTAGTGCTATTGTTGCGCTTATTATTTCCTTCGTACCACTTCCTGGTGGTAGCGGTGGGGCGGAATTTATCTTTAATTTATTTTTCTTATTCCTCTTCAAATCACCAAGTAGTTTAATTGTTGGGATGTTACTTTGGCGAACATCAACATTCTTCTTTACGTTATTTTTTGGTGGAACCGTAACCTTTATCTATACCGCCTGGCTCAATCGACTTGATCGCCGACAACAAGCTTAAAAAAAAGCCATCCTTACAAGGATGGCTTTTTTATATGTCTATTCTTCATTTTGTTCACCTTCACGTTGCTTATCTCTTGCTGTTTTAGGCTTTTACCCACACATGACCAGCTAATTCGATTTTTGGTAATTTTTGTTGTGGCCCAATATAAACAACAACTCTTTCGACAGTTTTTTCAACTTGTTTTTCAATGATGCTCACTAATTTGTATAATCCTGACTCTTGTGGATACTCACCAGATTGGTACATCTTCTTCATAACAATTCCTCCTATATGACTTGATTTCGGTACTTTTCTTTTGTTAATGTTCAAATAATCAAAATACCTTATTTACACTATAATAGTTTTAATTAACTATGTAAATACTTTTGTTCACGTTAACATTTAAAAAATACTTAAGTTTTTATAAAAAATGAAACTTTTTTCAATTATTTTATTATTACAATATTTGTTAGCGCTTTCTTTTGAAAAGATTGAAAAAACACTCGCCTACGTTCATCTTTTATTGATTGATGAGTCAATCGTAAATGATGATGGCAAACGAGTGTGCAAATATCTTATTCTAGTTCATCTAACAACGTATGTAGCCGTTGGTTTCGTTGTTGTTGAATTTGTTTTAGTCGTTGTTGTAATTGTTGTTCAATACCTAGCGTGGCATCCGTTTCATCATCCACTTGTGTTTCTGTTGGTACAAAATCTGGCAAATGATTCGGAATGAGGTGGGCATTGATAATTTCTTCTTGAATTAATGGTCGTGGTGTCGTATCGAGATTCGTAAACTTAATCGTTGTCGGGTTAATCTCTTGCTCACCACTCGCTGTCTCAATTGTAAAGCGATGGTTTGCATTGACAACAGCAATCATTTTGTGAGGATTTGTTTTTGGTTGTTTCAAAATTGCAAAACCTTTTTTGAAGCGACCAGTTTCATTAATTTCCGCTGATGTCAAATGTTTGAAAATTCCTCGTTCGGTAATAAACAGTAACGGTACTGGTTTATCAGCAATAATAACGGCATCCGCCACTTCATCGCCTTCAGCTAATTTAATTCCTTTTACACCAGCAGCACGTACACCTGCTTGTGGAATTTCTGTTTCACTAAAACGATTGATCAGTCCATTACGGCTCAAGAGAATAATATCACTTTCACCATCACTGATAAAGACACGGTATAGTGCATCGTCAGCTTTTACATTCATTGCCGTACTTGCTTTCGCAATCCGGGTCATAGCAAAATCAGCCAGTAAAGTCCGCTTGATCATTCCTTTTTTCGTAATGGTGATAATATAGCGGTTCGTATCAAATTCTTCAAAAGCAAACGCTCGTACAAACTGCAAATTCGCTTCAAATTTACTAAATGCACTAATGTGTTGACCTAAGTCTTTCCAGCGTACATCTGGCAAACGATGGACTGGTACACACGTATAACTTCCATTATCCGCAAAAGCAACAAGTGTATCTGTATTTTTCAAAGCAAATTGACCAATCAAACGATCATTTTCTTTCATTTTCGTTTCTTCATTTTTGTTTGAAGCAAACGAGCGATTCGATGTCATTTTTACATAGCCATCACGAGTGACTGTCACAATACCTTCGCGTTTTGGAATCAATGCTGCTTGTTCGATTGATAAGACTTTCACATCTTCACGCATTGCTGTCTTTCGCGGCGTCGCAAATTGTTTTTTTGCAGCTCGTAATTCATCTTTGATGACTTGGCGTAAAAACTGTTCGTCTTCAAGAATATTTGTTAAATAACGGATTTTTTCGCTTAATTCATCATGTTCAGCTTGTAAGCTTGTAATATCTGTTGAAGTTAACCGATATAATTGTAAACTTACAATTGCATCTGCTTGACGTTGCGTAAAATCATATTTGTCACACAACTGTGTGATTGCATCTTTTTTATCATTTGCCTGGCGAATTGTTTGAATAATCGCATCAAGCATCGAAATTGCACGAATAAGACCCTCAACTAAATGTTGCCGTGTTTGGGCAACTTTTAATTCAAAATTACTCCGACGTGTCACAACATCTAACTGATGTTCAATGTAGGCGTCTAACATCTGTGTTAAGCCCATTTGTACTGGTCTTCCTTCATGTATTGCTACCATATTAAAATTGTATGCTACTTGTAAGTCCGTATTTTTTAACAGCACATGACGTAAGAGTTTTTCATCAGCATCTTTTCGTAAGTCGATGACAATCCGTAGTCCATGTCGATCACTTTCATCACGTACTTCGGTAATACCCTCAAGGTTTTTATCAATTCGTAATTCATCAATTTTACGAACAAGCGTCGCTTTATTGATTTCATATGGTAACTCAGTCACAATTAACTGATTTTTGTTCCCTGTCATTTTCGCTTCAATTTTTGCTCGCATCATAATCCGACCACGACCGGTTTCATATGCTTGCTTTAAGCCTTCTTTCCCCTCGGCAATTGCTCCTGTTGGAAAATCTGGACCTTGAACAATATTCATCAATGTCTCCAGGCGACAATTAGGCGAGTCAATTCGGTACATCGTTGCATCGATAATCTCACCTAAATTATGGGGGGGAATTTCTGTGGCATACCCCGCTGAAATCCCAGTTGAACCATTAACTAGCAATGCTGGAAAACGTGCTGGTAAAACAGTCGGTTCTAACTCAGAATCATCAAAGTTAGGCACAAAATCAACTGTTTGCTTTTCAATATCTTGCACAAGTAATGCCGAAATTTTGGCTAATCGTGCTTCAGTATAACGCATTGCAGCGGCCGAGTCACCATCCATCGATCCGTTATTTCCGTGCATTTCAACTAGAACTTCACGTAATTTCCAATCTTGGCTCATTCGCACCATTGCTTCATATACTGAACTATCACCGTGCGGGTGATAATTCCCGATTACCGTTCCGACTGTTTTTGCTGATTTACGAAACGCTTTTTCGTGCGTATTTCCTTCTTTATGCATCGCATACAAAATCCGCCGTTGTACTGGCTTTAATCCATCACGAGCATCAGGCAAGGCCCGCTCTTGGATGATATATTTTGAATAGCGTCCAAAACGCTCACCCATAATTTGTTCGAGCGTTTCTTTCCGGATTTGACCACCATCCATATTCCCTCACCTCTTACTCTTGTATTAAATTATTTACATAGTCATCATTTGTCGTAAAATCAACATGACTTTCTATCCATTCTCGTCTTGGCTCAACTTTATCACCCATCAAAATACTCACATGGCGATCAGCTTGTGCTGCGTCATCAATAGCAACTTGAATAAACGTTCGTGTTTGGGGATTCATTGTTGTTTCCCAAAGTTGATCGGCATTCATCTCTCCGAGTCCTTTATAACGTTGGATGATATAGCCGCGACCAAAGTCACTCAACAATTCTTTTAACTCTTCATCTGTCCAAGCATATGCTAGTTTCGCTTTTGCACCGGTACCCTTACTCACTTTATAAAGTGGTGGCAATGCAATATAGACTTTTCCAGCTTCAACTAATTCACGCATATAGCGGAAAAAGAACGTTAACAGAAGAACTTGAATATGGGCACCATCAGTATCGGCATCTGTCATGATGACAATTTTATCATACTGGCAAGCATTTAAATCAAAGTCAGCACCAATCCCAGCACCAATCGTATGGATGATTGTACTAATCTCTTCATTTTTGAGAATGTCTGTCATTTTCGCTTTTTCACTATTAATAACTTTTCCACGTAGCGGTAAAATTGCTTGGAATTTTCGATCCCGACCTTGTTTAGCTGAACCACCGGCTGAATCTCCTTCGACAAGGTAAAGTTCGTTGCGTTGGGGATTCTTGCTTTGTGCTGGTGTTAATTTTCCAGATAAGATGGTTTCTTTTTTGCCTTTTTTCTTACCAAGGCGAATTTCTTCCCGGGCCTTGCGTGCGGCTTCACGAGCCATCTGTGCCCGAATTGCCTTTTTGATTAAATCTGTTGCTAATTCCTTATTTTCTTCGAAGATAAAGTTCAATTGTTCACTGACTACTTGTTCAATTGCTGAACGAGCTTGCGGTGTTCCCAGTTTTGACTTTGTTTGTCCTTCAAATTGTAAATATTTTTCTGGAATTCGCACCGATAAAACAGCTGTAATTCCTTCGCGAACATCAGCACCATCTAAATTTTTATCTTTTTCTTTAATCAGGGCATACTTCCGTGCATACTCATTTAGTGCTTTGGTAATCGCAGTTTTAGCACCGGTTTCATGTGTTCCCCCATCTTTTGTTCGGACATTATTCACAAAAGAGTAGAATGTTTCATTATAAGTTTGCGTATACTGAAAAGCAAAATCAACTTCAATTTCATTTGCTTCACCAGTAAAACTAAATACTTGTTCATGGCTCAGTGTCTTATTCTCATTTAAAAAACTCACAAATGAATACAGGCCATTATCATAGACAAATTCTTCTTGCTGTCCCGTACGTTGATCAACCAAACGCATATGTAAATTAGTAATTAAAAATGCTGACTCGCGCAAGCGCTCTCGTAGCGTGTTGTAATTATACTCTGTCGTTGAGAAAATTTGGCTATCTGGTTTAAACGTAACTGTTGTCCCCGTTTTTTTACTTGTCCCAATTTCTTCGAGTGTTGTCGCTGGTTTACCACCATGCTCAAAGCGTTGGCGGTATTTCTTACCATCACGTTCAATTTCGACTTCAAGCCACTCAGAAAGGGCATTAACGACTGAAGAACCAACTCCATGCAAACCACCACTGGTCTTATAGCCACCTTGCCCAAATTTTCCACCAGCATGTAAGACTGTAAAAATAACCTCTGGTGTTGGGCGTCCTGATGCATGCATCCCAGTTGGGACACCACGACCTTCATCGGTAACTCGGATTGAATTATCTTTTTGAATCGTCACTGTAATTGCTCGTCCATAACCGGCTAATGCTTCATCGATTGCATTATCGACAATTTCATACACTAAATGGTGAAGTCCTCGCCCATCTGTCGAACCAATATACATCCCTGGACGTTTACGAACAGCTTCAAGACCTTCGAGGACTTGAATTGCTGATTCATCATATTGTTGTACCATAAGCTTTCACTCCTTTAAATTCCTTGCTTATTTTAGCACATTTTTCAGCTTCCGCCAAAGCTTCTCGAGAAAAAGCATGCAAAAAAGTTGTTTTTATCAGCTTTATTATATCGTTAAAATGCCATTTTGACAACTAAAGGAAAAAACATCTCTTTCGAGATGTCTTTAAAAACTTAAATCGTTATTTTGTCGCATTTCTTCATTCTCTAACCAAAGGATCCCTCCAGTAGTCAATGCGAACAGGCCAATTACTAAGACTAAAGCCCATATCATTTTCATCACCTCATAATGTTAAGCGTTTTCATTAATTTAATATTATCATGTTTTTCCGCTTTTGTCGATAGAAATCAACTTTTTTCGCTATTTTTTTGATTATTCAACCAATGTCGTACTCCCAAAACCACCTGTTCGCAATTCTGGTTCACTTTGCTCTTCTGCTCGCAAAAATGGTTGGAAAATTCCTTGACCTATCCGTTCGCCCTGGCTAATCGTGACTGCTTCTTGATTCAAATTATAACAAGCAAAATAAATATGTCCTTCATTGTCTTGATTATTATAGTAATCTGCATCAACGATTCCAACACTATTGATCATCATAACTTGTTTTTTCGTTGCAATCGATGAACGAAGATACAATCCTAAAAATTCGTTTTCTGGCATATATGCTTTAATACCCGTTGGGATCAATGTTACTCGTTGTGGCTCTAGTACGACTTGTTCTAACGCATGAAAATCATAACCTGCTGCTTGCCGCGTTTGTCGCTCAGGTAGAATCGCAGTCTCTTGATATGTTGATACTTTTTCAAATCCTCTTAGTGCCATTTTTTCTCAATCTCCTTCTGTCTTTTTTCCATCTTACCTTTCTGGTAAAACAAAAGTCAACTAAAAAGGCAACCATTCTCAATAATGGTTGCCTCATGACGCATTAGCGTTGTTAGATAACAATGCGAGCATACGTTAGTATGTCGATTTTTTTATTTATGAAATTGTAAAATTATTGTGGGAGCGATAACCAGTTGTGAGTACATTGGCTCACTTCGTTATCGGTAATATCCTATACAATTGTTTACTGACTAGCTAGTTTTCATTCATTTCATTCATAACCTTATACTTTGCACATCGGGTACCAGCCCCTTAAAACTATAAGTACATATTCCTGAAAATTACGCGCTCATCTCTAGTTAACGTATACGGTTCAGATGAATCAAAAGTGAAGTCCTAATGCAACACTTTTATCTTGATGCGTTAACGAGTTCTTTCCGAGCAAGATGCTTTCGTCTCGCGACGATAGTTGATTAACAACAACTACCACCTCTTTTGCTATACGCTTACAAATACGAGTATTTGCAGTTCGTATCTTGATTACACTTTGAATATACTCCTCTCAAACGATAAATGCAAGTTTTTTTTTCTTACTTTTTTATGAATTTTTTGAATACTGCTCGTTTGTTTTCTTCACCACTAATTTTCCTGATTAACTTGCCTTTTCTCCTTGCAAATTCCTTAGTTTTTTTTGCCATTTTCGCCCACCAAATACACTTTCTTACCAAACCCTAATTATTGTGTAAAATTACTCAATTTATTGTAATAAAGGCTTGCGGTTTAAGTTTTTTTTGTTATAGTAATACTACCTTAGCGTGGAATGGCAACACTTTTTTAGACAAAATTGTTAAAGTTTTGCTTGCGATATTCAATCGGTGTTAAATAGCCAAGAGTTCCATGAA
>JTLC01000023.1 GCA_000798955.1 Firmicutes bacterium ZOR0006
AGACAAAAAAAACAAGACGTTATTCTAGGAGGAGTGGCGTCTTGTTTTGTTTTGTGAGCAGTAGCAGCAGTGAGCACGTTACGAAAAATATGTGCTGAGCCTGGTTTTCAAACGAAGGAAAATCACTGCGGAAAGCCAAGAAATCACGAACAATCCAGATCAATGAGGCGGAATTGTTGTGATGTTTGGCAAAGAAAAGTACGGATTCTACTAAATTGTACATAAAAAAGCTACCATTCTATTGAATGGTAGCTTTTTAACTATAAGAAACATTTTGAACTTTGCGAGGAGTAATTTTCCGTTTTCTTTTTGCTAAGATAAATAGTGCCAACAATGTGAGTGAAAAAATCCAGTGACTTGAAAGTGAGAAAAAAACAATAAAAATAGCAAAGAATGCTAAGTTTCCTGGAAAGCGTTTGAATCGCTTCTTTTTTGCGGATACTAATTTATTCAGCCAAATATAGCTGAAAATAATAGATAACAAACTCATCATAATATCAAAAATAAAAATATGAAAATTAGAAGGAACGAAATTTAATATCATCATCCAATTTTGCGTGAGTTCAACATTATTGAATGCATTTGTTGTTACGATGAAGATACCAAAAATTTGTAAAAGTAATGCAATAAATTTTAAACAAAAAAAGATAAAAAGCACTTCCAAGAATCGTTGGCGCCAAAAAATAGTCATAGTGAATCCCCCAATTTTAATATGCTATATTAGTATTGCTGTAAGTAATCAGCAGCTAGGTTTTCAAATAAATTATAATGTTTTAAAAATGCAAGTGAAATGGTTCCAACGGGTCCGTTACGATGCTTACCGATAATAATTTCAATCTGGTCACTTGTTTCTGATTCACGATCATAGTAATCATCACGATAGAGAAAGGCAACAATATCGGCATCTTGCTCAATACTTCCAGATTCACGGATATCAGACATCATTGGACGTTTATCAGTACGGCTTTCGACAGCACGTGAAAGTTGTGAAAGAGCGATAACGGGTACTTCTAGTTCACGAGCTAAGGCTTTTAAAGAACGAGAAATATATGAAACCTCTTCTTGCCGATTTGCCCCCTTAATATTTCCATGAATTAATTGAAGGTAGTCAATTAAGACAAGATTCAATCCATGTTCTTGCTTTAAGCGACGGCACTTGGCTCGAATTTCCCCAATTGAAATACCAGGTGTATCATCGATAAAGAGTTTGGATTGGGCAAGCTGCTCGCGTGCAATATTTAACAATGCAATATCTTCAGCTGATAGACGACCATTCCGAAGTTTTTCAGCTTCGACCTTACCTTCAGCGGAAAGAAAACGCATAGCAAGCTGCTCAGCTCCCATCTCTAAACTAAAAATTGCAACTGATGCATCATTTTTTAAAGCAACGTTTCGTGCCAGGTTTAGTGCAAAGGCAGTTTTTCCCATTGCCGGTCGGGCACCAACGATAATTAAATCACCACCATGTAAGCCGGCAGTCTGTGCATCTAAATCTCTAAAGCCAGTAGTCAGTCCAGTAATTGCACCGTCTTGTTGTTGGAGTGTTTCTAAGTGTTCAAAAGTCAGTTCTAGGACATCACCCATAGCTTTGAACTGTCCGGTTTTTTTACTATTTGCGACAGAAAGAATTCTTTGTTCAGAAAAATCGAGAACATCTTCAATCTCTTCACCATCTTCGAGTACGTGATTCCCAATTTCTTGTACAACATTTAGCAAACGTCGGCGAAGTGCATGACGTTCAACAATTTGAATATAATAATCGATGTTTGCAGTTGAAGGAACAGCTGAATACAACTCATAGAGATATTCAACACCACCAACCTCATTCAATTTATTTTTATTTCGTAATTCACCACTTAAAGTCGTAATATCAATTGCTTGATTCTCAATATTCATGTAAAAAATTGTTTCAAAAATGATGCGGTTTTGTGGTCCATAAAAGGCATCAAAAGCAAGTTGTTCGCAGGCTTTGGAAACGGCATCAGCAGAGATTAATAAAGAACCGATGATGGCTTGTTCAGCATTTAAGTCATGTGGTAATTGAGGATGGTTTGACATCGTTACTATCACCGTGCCTTTCTAAAAAATCGTAGAAAAAAAACACTGATTATTCAGTGTTTTTCATTATTTTTATTATAGCATATATTTTGTTACTTTTGCTCAACGAGTTGTACGTTAATCACAGCTTGTACTTCTTTGTGAAGCTCAATTGTGACTTTAGTTGTACCTAAGCCTTGAACTGGTTGGTTTAGTTTGATTTGACGGCGCTCAATCTTAATGTTGTGCTTTTTTTGTAATTCTTGGTTGATTTGTTTTGATGATACAGAACCAAAGCTACGGCCACCAGCGCCAACTTTCATTGGGAATACAAGCGTAATTTTTTCAATTTCAACTTTTAATTCCTTCATAGCTTCTAAATGTTGGGCAGCTTTTTCAGCTTGTGCTTGTGCTTCACGTTCTAATCCACGTTGCACTTGAACAGTAGCCGGTGCTGCTAGATTGTTTTTAAATAAATAATTTTGGGCATAACCATCTGCAACGTTTTTTACATCGCCTTTTTTGCCTTTACCACGAACATCTTGTAAAAAAATAACTTTCATTTCTATTACGCTCCTTTAAATTGAGAATCGAGAACAGCAATAAGTTGCTCATTTGCTGCCTCAAGTGTTGTATTTGTTAGTTGGGCAGCTGCGACATTAAAATGGCCACCACCACCAAGTGCTTCCATTAATAACTGAACATTCGTATCGCCAGTTGAACGTGCACTAATGCCAACGGTTTGTTTGTCGATAAAGCCGATAACAAAAGATGTATCAACATCACCAAAATTCAAGAGTCGATCTGCGACTTGAGCCAAAAACTTGCGACTTCGAAGCATATCGAATTCTGGGTCGATAGCAATAACAATACCTAAATCATGTTCATAAAAGCGACCATTTTGAATGACAGCTGCTTTTTGTAAGTAATCATTCAAATCATCTTTTAAAGTATCTTTGATAACAATACTATCAGCACCCATTTGTCGTAATGTTGCGGCAGCATCAAATGTGCGCACACTCGTACGATGCGTGAAATTTTTTGAATCCAACATCATTCCTGCGAGCATGACGGTTGATTCGAATACGGTTAATTCAACTTTTAGTGGTTGATAAATTAAAATCTCAGTCACTAATTCACAAGTTGAAGAGGCATACGGTTCAACATAGTTAATAATACCATCAATTGAATCACCAGATTTTCGATGATGATCGATAACAGCAACCGGAAAATGTTTTAACAATTCGGGTGCTTGGACTAAGTGTGGACTATTTGTATCGACAACTAGTACGAGTGTATCATGTTGTTGGTAGTTTGTTAAGTTTATTGTTTCTGGATCAACTGAAAAATCATCAAGATTTAAATCAAAGTAATCAACAAGGCGGTTAATTTCTTCGTTGAGACCAATTCTTGGAAGAATAACGGCTGTATTTTTACCCATGGCTTTAGCAATTCGATACATACCGAGTGCTGCACCAAGAGAATCCAAGTCTGGTGATTGATGCCCCATAATAAAAATTGTTTGTGCTGATGAAAGTAATGTATGTAATGTGCTTGCAGCAGCTTTGGCCCGAACACGAGTTTGCCGCTCGACTGGATTCGTTTGACCCCCAAAAAATTGGACATTATTTTGGGTATCTTTAATTACAACCTGGTCACCACCACGTCCTTGACTTAGTTCTAGGGCTTCCCAAGCAAGACGAGCTGATTCTTGGAAAGAATCTTCATCACTAGAAAAGCCAATACTAATTGTTGTTTGAATATTAAATTCTTTTCCTAAAGAACGAATTTCTTCCAAAATTGAAAATTTATCATCAAGTAAAGTCTGGAAGTTTTTAAATGTTGTCATAGCAACAAGTCGTTCGTTTGCATAGCGTCTGAGATAGATATCATTTTTTTTCGCCCAATTATTGAGTGATTTTTGGATTGCGGACATAATATCTTGTCCATATTGATCTTCACGAGATTGAATCAAATCATAATTATCAACAAAAATATAGCCAAAAACGAGTTGACTATCACGATAGCGCTCTTGCATTGTCGCTAGTTTTGTCGTGTTCTCAAAATAAAAAAGTTGGTTTTGAGGGTCATGATGTAATGTGAAAGTTAATTCTTTATATTCAAGTCCCTCAATCCGCGAGTGTTCTAAAGGGTTAGTGGTTGTGTCAAATAAACTATTGATGACAGTAATTGAATCATTGAGTTGAAAGATTGGTAATACATCAGTTAGACTTTTATTCATCCAACGAATTTGCTTATTTTCATCATAAGCTAAAACACCAATATTAAAATATTGGAGTGATTCAATAGCTGAAGTGCTGACACGAGTTTCTAAATTATCAAGTTGTTCCAAATAATAACGCTGTGACAATTGAATAGCAATTGCCGTCATAATTGTGGGTACGAGAAAGAGCGCAAGCAAAATGAGGCCAAAAATTGCCGGATAGGTTTGTAAAAAGTTAAAAAAAGACGTAAAAAATCGTAATTTTAGAATAGAAGCAAGGATAAAAAAGCCAATAAATAAATTGAGTGTTAGTAATAAGGCAAAACTATAATACTTTATTTGGGTAATGAATGGTAATGATTTTCTCCGGGCTGGAGCCAAAATAAACACCTCCGATAATAACTTACTATCGTTATTATACTGTATTTCCTATAAACATTATAGTAACTTTCAACAATTCAAAAATATCACAAGCTTTTCGCAAAGAGTTCATTTTCTCTTCACAGACAGTTTGTATAATTTTTGCTATACTAAGTGTTGAGGTGAGCGAAATGCGCTTTACAGTTTTAGCGAGTGGGAGCAAAGGAAATACGACTCTCATTGAAACACAAGGTGGAAAATATTTAATTGATGCTGGACTATCAGCAAAAAAAACAGTACAACTTTTAACACAAAATCAAATTACAATTGAACAAATTCAAGGAATTTTTGTTACTCATGAACATGGTGATCATGTTGCTGGAATTCGGGTCCTATGTGATCGATACGGTGTCCCAATTTATATTCATGAACAAACGTTTGTGGCTCTAAAAGAAAATCATCGACCGAAAACGCAAGAACGTGTTTTCTTCATCGATGCTGGCGAGCACGAAATAGGACCATTTAAAGTCGAAGCGTTTCCGCTTTCACATGATGTTGCGTTTATGTTGGGGTATACATTTACAGCCCAAAATAAAAAAGTGGTGTATGTAACAGACAGTGGGTATGTGAATCAAAACTTAGATGGTAAACTTGCAAATGCCGATGCTTATATTTTTGAAACAAACCATGATCCTGAAATGGTACGGATGTCTGGATATCCATTTTCGGTTCAGCAACGTATCCTTTCGGATGTTGGACACCTATCAAATGAAGATAGTGCCCGAACATTAGCCCGATTAATCGGTCCGAGGACGAAGCATGTTATTCTAGCACACCTAAGTCAGGAAAATAATACTCCAGATTTAGCGATGTTAACTGTCGAACGAATTTTCGAACAACTAGGAATTCAAAACCATTTGAAATTATTAGTGGCAAAACAAGAACAAAGTTTACCGACACTTCAATTGTAGGATATTGTGATGACAAAAATGAAAACAATGGAGGAATAAAATATGCAACAATCAACAAAAGGATTTTTAGGCGGAATTATCGGTGGTGCATTAGCATCAGTTGTCGCTATTGGCGGATTTTTGTTTATCAATGCTTCAGACCAAGGGAGTTCATTTGTCGATAACATTCAACAATCAGTGAGTGTGGATGTTTCAACGCAAACAACGGATGTAGTCCAACAGGTATCACCGGCAGTAGTCGGAATTGTTAACTTACAAACAGGGCAAACAACAACAGATTTGGGACCATTTGGTAATCTTTTACCTCAAGGGGGAAATGTTGAACTCCAAGAAGTAGGAAGTGGCTCGGGAGTTATTTATAAGAAAGATGGCGATGTAGCGTATGTTGTAACAAATGCACATGTTGTTGATGCAGCTGAAAAAATTGAGATTGTGATGACAAATGGTGATCGGTATGAAGGTGAACTAGTTGGTTCTGATGCAATAAATGACTTAGCAGTTTTAAAAATGAGTGCTGAAGCAGTTAGTGAAGTTGCTGAGTTAGGTGATTCAGATTCAGTACAAGTAGGGGAACCAGTCATTGCAATCGGAAACCCTCTCGGACTTGATTTTTATGGTTCAGTAACGAGTGGAATTATTTCAGGTAAAGAGCGTGCCCTAGTGACAGATAATGGTGCCGGAGAAATTGCCGTTTTACAAACAGATGCAGCAATTAATCCAGGAAATAGTGGAGGAGCACTCCTCAATATTCAGGGGCAAGTCATCGGAATCAACTCGGCTAAAATTAGTAGTGACTATGCTGAAGGAATTGCTTTTGCGATTCCAATTAATACTGCGAAAGCAGTGATAGCACAGTTGGAATCAAATGGAAAAGTCGAGTATCCGGTATTAGGAGTTACATTACAAAGTTTAGAAAGTATTCCATTAGAGTATCGCAATGCAACTTTGAAACTTCCTACTGATGTTCAAGATGGTGTACTAGTGATTGAAGCCCAAGCAGATTATCCAGCAGCAAATGCAGGTGTTGAGTCTGGGGATGTTATCACAGAATTTAATGGTCAACCCGTTGCTTCAGTTCTTGATTTGAAACGCGAGTTACTTAAATTAAAAGTTGGCGACAGTGCGGAGTTAACATACTATCGCGATAGTGTAGCCAATACGGTCACAGTTAAATTAACAAAGGCTCAATAATAAATTACAAACCAGTTTTCTTTCAGAAAGCTGGTTTTTTTCTGTAAAAAAAGAGTATACTAATAAGGAAAGGTGTGAAGCAATATGTATGTATGCAACGAGCATTTAGAAATTGCAATGGATGATATTTTAGCAGATGAAAAACTACCAGTAATTAATGAATTAAAAGGACCACAAAAATGTGAGTATTGTGAAGCCCAAGCAATTTATGAAATTGTTGCCCAAGCAGCAAGCGTAGAATATTAAGGAGAAAGTTATGAATATTCAAATTATTTGCGTCGGGAATTTGAAAGAAAAATATTTAAAACAAGGTATTGAAGAATATCTCAAACGCATGCAAGCATATGCGAAAGTGCAGGTTGTTGAAGTTAAAGAAGAACATGCACCTGATAAAATTAGTGAAGCCCAAATTATGGAAATAAAAAATCGCGAAGCAGATCAAATCTTAAAACGGATTAGTGATGATGTTCATGTGATTGCATTAGCGATTGAAGGGAAGCAACTGTCAAGTGAAGATCTTGCTAAAGAGATGGATCGACTTGCAACGTATGGAAAAAGTAAAGTTGCATTTATCATAGGTGGATCATTTGGATTGCATCCACGTGTGATTACACGTGCAAATGGTTTGTTATCATTTAGCCCAATGACATTTCCTCATCAACTTATGCGCCTCATCTTAGTTGAACAAGTTTATCGAGCGTTTAAAATTAATCGTAATGAGCCGTATCACAAGTAAGAAAAACTCCCAAGACTAGTAAGTGAGTCTTGGGAGTTTTGTAAATAGAGCACTTTTTTGCTGAAATACTAGACTTGGCTAGGTCAAACCTGGAAAATTTCAAGGGAATGAGATATAATGAACACCAGCAAATTGTTATGGAAGATGGGTTTTAATTGAGTGGAATGAGTACATTTTTTTATCTAATTTACAACAATATATATATAAAATCAATTCGAAGAGGTCTTTTGAAAGTTCAGCCCATCATTTTGATAAATTGTATTTTTATTATTATTTTGAATATCAATGGCGAGGGCTTTACTAATGTGATGTCATTGATTATTAATGAAAATTGGCGAAGTCTATTTAACGGAATTTACAGCAGCCTCTACATGAGTACGAAGGTGCTAATTATTATTTCAATATGTAGTGAGTTAGCTAAAATGCGAGTAAACGAAAAGCAAGATGTAAAGTATTTAGGAAATAATGTCAGTCCATATATGGTAGGTTTTGTGGGTTTAATTTCTGCCATTGCTTTTACGAGTGTTTTAACAATAGAGAATGTAGTTGGAACATTTAGTAATGTGATTATCGCAGCCAATTGGACGTTAGTAGCTGTAGTAGTAGGTATTATATTTAGTGAATTATACATAAAAATATATTATCGCATGCTAGATGCTAGAAAAAATGTAATCAATAGTTATGAACGAGCTGTTAGACAATCAATTTTGGCAATTGTACCGGCTGTACTAACAATGGTAGCAGTAATTGGAACAGTGCTTATTATCAACTCACTTTATTTTAGTAAAATTAACACAATTCAGAATATAACGATTCATGGAGGAAATGGTTTTTATAATGATATGAAATATATCTTTATAAAAAATGCATTGTGGATAGTTGGGGGCCATGGTGGTGATTTAATTGTACACGATCAATCATTTAATAGATTGTATGTGGATACATTTACAAATATGGGTGGTGCCGGTAGTACGCTCTGCTTAATAGTTGCAGTGCTACTATTTAGTAAAAATAAATATAGTAAGAAAATTTCAAAAATTTCAATTGGTCCGAGTTTTTTCAATATAAATGAAACGATAACATATGGACTGCCAATTCTTTTCAACCCAGTGTATGTTATTCCGTTAACAGTCACTCCGATTATTTTATATATAATAGCCCAATGTGCGTTTGCGTTGGGAATGATAGAAATTGTAAATACGGATATGAGCTGGACATATCCGGTATTACTTAATTCATATCGCCTGACGGGAAGTTTTTCAGGAGTAGTACTGCAAATAATTAATATTATTGTAGGTGTTGTAATATATGCACCTTTTGTACGAATTGCAGATAATATGAGTAAATATGAAAGACGGGACGCCTATGAAACACTAAAAGCTACCGTTTTTTCGGGTAAATTTGAAAAATTAGATTTATCAAGCGGTGCTGATAATATGGGAGAAATTAGTATTTTTTTGGGTGAAGAATTAAAAGAAATACTAGATGGTAGAAGAAAAAATGATGGCGAATTATACTTAGAATATCAGCCACAAGTAAATAAGTTAGGAAAAGTTATTGGGGTAGAAGCGCTTTTGCGGTGGAATTATGGGGAGTTTGGGTATATTCCACCAAACATTATCATACTAATCGCTGAAGAAGTTGGAATAATATACTCTTTAGGAAAATGGGTTGCTAGGCAAGCGATTCAACAAGCGTCAGTATGGAATAATGAATTAGAAAGTACAGTAGAGATATCAATAAACATTTCCACGAAGCAATTATCAGATGATTCTTTCGCAATTTATATCAAAGAAATGCTAGCGTATTACAGCGTTCAACCTAGTGCAATTAAAATTGAGATAACCGAAAGTTTTGCTATTGGAGAAGATGAGATAACTAAAAACCAGCTGTTACTCTTAACTGAATACGGTGTTAAGTTAGTGATTGATGACTTTGGGGTGGGGTATAATCCATTACTCTACATAAAAAAGTACAATATTGAATGCATTAAAATTGATGGTAGTCTAATTAGAGATATTGATAAAAATGAAGAATCTAAAAATATAGTAAAATCCGTATATAGTTTATGCGAGGCCACGGGAATAATAGTCATGAGCGAATTTGTTGAAACAGAAAAACAAAAAGCTGTATTAGATGAAATAGGTGAAGGGTATTATCAAGGGTATTTATTTAGTGAACCACTAAAAGCAGATGAGTGCTTACGGTATATCAAAAACAATATTTAAAATCGTTAATCGAATAATTAAATCAAAATCCTAGCTATACTCTAGCTAGGATTTTGATTGTTTAGAACAGAAAAAACTTTTTTAAACTTTTTTCAAAAAAAAGCTTGACGATATTGAGAGTGAGTGATATCATAATACTTGTCCTTAAGGAAAGCAAACAAA
>JTLC01000024.1 GCA_000798955.1 Firmicutes bacterium ZOR0006
AAGACAGTTACTCATTGCGAATTAGCTTTATCTGTAACTGTAAGAATTTTTAATTTTTTTGGTCCAATTTCTTGACATCGTACCAAGTTCACTTAATGGAGCGAATGATGCAACGAACGCTCGAAATCAGTGCTCTTTCTGACTCAATAGCCAAACCTTATTTTGTCACGGAAATAAAATATGATTCAAAAGATCGTCCGTCACAGAATTTTATTAGCTTAAGCGGCATTGTATCTGTAAATCCGGAAACAGGAGTTATTATAACTGCCACACCAACACGAAAAAATATAAAGAAAAAAATATTAAATGGAAAAGAGTTGTAAGTATATGGAATACACAATTATCTTCACGAGTAAGCAAAAGGACGTACTTAAAGAACTAGGAGTGAAACTAAATGCGACATCGGCATACTCCGAAGAAGGTTGGGATGATATTCTTGATATTGTAGAAAAATACTATTTTGAAAATGTAAATGATTTTGAATTGTGGCCAGTGCCGGAAAAAATGCTAGAAGTTGAAGCGATATTATATTTGATAAACGATAAAGTAGACTCAATAAACTAAGACCGAGACTTCGGTCTTTTTTTATACCCAATTTAGGAGAAAGTTATGGAAAATACGCAAGTAAATGTATTGGGAACTGAATATACAGTCAAAATCAAAAAGAATTTACACAACAAAAAACAGATTTCAGGAGTATGCTTATTCGCTTTGAAAGAAATCCATATTCAAGAATATCGAAATAAACATGGAATGAGCGAAAGTGAAGGACTAATTATCATGAATACTACACTTATGCATGAATTGGTTCATGCTTTTTTGTATGAAAGTGGGTTAGACTCATCTACTACTAATGCCTGGGCACGTAATGAAGAGATTGTCGATTTCTTTGCATTGCAAATTCCGAAAATTACAAAGGCACATACAGAAGTTAGTAAAAATATTTAATTCTTTTGACCGTCCATGTCGTAAAACTGGCACAATTCGTGAAGCAACCACGTAAAACAGCGTAACAATTGGAGGTATTTATTATGAATCGTGCATTTTTAGAAGCCTATGGTCTTGATAAAGAGACTGTCGATGCAATCATGGCTGAACACGGACGAAGCATCGAAAAACAAAAGCGTGTAGCTGAATCATATCGGACTGAACTTGATCAAACACAAGAGAAGCTAGCTGAATTGAGTAAAGTCGATGTAACCGGACTACAGCAACAACTTACTGATTTGCAGTCAAAGTATGACACAGAAACAAAATCATTAAGTGACCAATTATTGACAAAAGATACAGAGTATAAAGCTCGTGATTTCTTTGGCCAATACCAATTCGCTTCTGAACGTGTCAAAAATTCTGTCTTTGCTGATTTTATGGCCAAGCAGTTTGAGCTCACACCAGAAGGAACATTTGCAGGTGCAGAAGAATTTATGACAGAACTCCAAGAGAAAGAGCCAGATATCTTCGCACAAGCACAAAACCAACCAACACTAGTTAAAGGTGGCGGTGGTAACCCCAACCCTGGAGGTGTCAAATTTGAAGAAATGACATATTCAGAACAGGTGGCATTTTTAACAGCAAATCCAAACTATAAACTTTAAGGAGAAATTAGACTATGAACTTTGATTCAAAAATTTTTAACCCACAAGCATTTGGTAAATATGTCGATCGTATCCCAAATTTAAAACGCAATGAATTATTAAAATCTGGAGCAGTAAAAGAACGTGCTTCTTTAAAATCATTATTCTCTGAACAAACAGGATCGCACTACGCAGTTGTGCCAATGCACGGATTAATTGATGGGGAACCGTTGAATTATGACGGACGAACAGATATCACTGCAACAGCAACAACTACATTCTCACAAGGGATGATTGTTGTGGGGCGTGCCAAAGGTTGGGTTGAGCAAGATTTTTCAACTGATATTACAGGTGGCGTGAACTTCATGGATAATGTGGCTCAACAAGTGGCTGAATATTGGGATACAGTTGACCAAGATACGTTATTAGCTATCTTAAAAGGTATCTTCTCAATGACTGGCGTGAAAAATACAGCATTTGTTTCAACACATACAGCAGATATTACGGATGTTGCCACAGGGGTGTTTGATGTTACGACTTTAAACACAGCGATGCAAAAGGCATCAGGTGATAATAAAAAAGCATTCAAAATTGCGTTAATGCACTCGGCTGTAGCGACAAATTTAGAAAACTTACAATTACTTTCGTATTTAAAATATACTGATGCAAATGGTGTCCAACGCGAATTGGAGATTGGTACATTAAACGGGCGCTTAGTTTTAATTGATGATTCAATGCCAACTGAAGAAGTTGCTGAAAGCTCTGCAGGAGCTGGTGATGGATATACTGCCTATACGACATATGTCTTAGGTGATGGGGCATTTGAATATTGCAATGTTGGCGCAACAGTTGCGTATGAGATGGACCGCAATCCTGCTGTTAATGGTGGACAAAACACGTTATATTCACGCCAACGCAAAGTATTCGCACCAAAAGGAATTTCATTCGCCAATAAATCAGTTGCGACATTATCACCAACAAATGCTGAATTAGCAAATGGGGCGAACTGGGAAATTGTCAAAGACGCTTCAGGCACAAAAACAATTGATACAAAAGCAATTCCAATCGCACGAATCATTTCAAAAGGATAGTGATGAAATATGCTGGTAATTAATCAGCAAGCAAGTTCAGGGGGAGTTTTCCCCTCTGATGAACTGCTTGATACGTATTTAACAAAAGCTGAAGTGAAGTTAAATCACTATACGTTTGGTCGTATTCGTAAATTAGATGTAATGAGTGAGGAGCTGTATGATATTCACTTACTGATTGAAGCAGCAAAACTTGCGATTGCGGAACATATGTATCGTTATGATCAATCAGGCGGTACAGTTGTTTCTGAAAGAATTGGTGATCAGTCAGTTTCGTATCAGGAAACAGCAAAAACAGTTGAAGATGATTATTATCGGATCGCAACTGAATATCTGTCTAGCACTGATTTAATGTATCGTGGGTGGGGTGATTAGATGTTACACAATGCTACGTTATTTACTCGTATTTTTGATCAAGAGAGCCGAAAGTATACGTACAAGCGAACATATCTTAAAAACGTTTCTTGGCAAGCAGGGCATAAAATCAAAGTAAATAAAGGGCAACTGATTGCAGAGAGTGAGACTGTTTCAGTTTATGTTCCATTTACTCAATCAGAAATGTACTGCTCACCAAAGAAATTCGCTCAATTAGCTGATAAAACTGGTTTTTTCACTTTCAATGCGGGAGACAGAATCATTAAAGGATTGACTGCATTTGAACTCACTGAACAAAACACAAAAGAACTTGCACAATTTGATGATGTATTAACCATAGCAACAATTAAAGTGCGTGATTTTGGAAGTGCACGATTAAAGCATATTGAGTTAGGTGGTTCATGATGGCAAAAGTTACAGTGAATCTTGACCCAATGTTGAAGATTTTAAAGAAACGAAAGCTTGAACCGAACGGAAAAGCTCAAAAGTTTTTTACAAGTGAAATACATCGTCATTCTGATCCATATGTTCCTTTTCAAAAAGGTCCATTAAAATCACAGACAGATGTCGGAACGAGTACAATCACTTATAAAATGCCCTATGCAAAGAAAAACTATTATGAAAATAAAGGATTCGGAATTGATGGTCTCAAGCGCGGCGGTCGTCGTGGTCCACAATGGACAAAGCGGATGTGGGCAGATAAACAAAAACAAATATCGAAATCAGTTGCTGAATTCATTGGAGGGACAAGCAAATGACAATTACACAAGCAGTACTTGATTATTTGAATCAATGTCCTTTGTTAGAAACGTTTAATCGTGGAATTAACGTTGATTATCTTGAAGAGCATATTGATTCATACACAATCGAGGAAACACCACACGAACCAATTATAAAGCGCTATGTTGACGGCAGTAGTATTCGTCAATATGAGTTTTTATTTGCGAGTCGTGAAAGTTATGGACCGGAAGTATTTCAAAACCTTGAAAACAATGGATTCTATGAACAGTTTAGCGAATGGATTGAAGAACAAAATACGCTCGGAAACTTACCGATCATGTCTCATTCGCTAGTTCCACAAAAAATAGAATGTGTCACAAATGGTTACGCTTTTCAAACAGATGAAGATAAGGCTCGCTATCAAATCCAAATGCGATTCACTTACTTTAAACAATAAGGAGAAATAAGAATTATGGGAATTAAACAACGGCGACAAATTGCCAATTACTTAGATATTTCAACTGGTGGAACAGAACAATATGTGCTTTGTTCTGCTGGATTTACAGAATTAAATGAAGCTCCATCGGCACAAACAGCCTCAAAACGTTATATTGGCGATAAAGCAGCTACAACAACAATCATTGGTTATGAATGGTCAACGGCATTTAATACTGATTATATTGCTGATCAAGAAGCGGTTGCATTTATTGCGAATATTGGTGAAAAACAACTTGTTGGTGCTGATGCTGAAACAACATATGTGATTGTCGATTTAGATAAACAAGCAGGTGCTGGCAAATATGCTGCACGACAAATTAAAGTAGCAGTCGAAGTTGCTAACTTTGATAACAATGATGGCGAGATGGCCATTACCGGAAACTTCCTAGGATGTGGCGATATGATTGTCGGTTCGTTCGATACAACAACAAAAACATTTACAGCAGGTGAAGTAACACCAACAGTGCTTAAAACAACTACAGAAAAATAGAGGTGAGATAGATGTTAACGATTAATGGAGTGGAACTTGAATTTGATATTTTTGATTTAGATGCAGCAGAAGCTTTTGAGTCTGGACTAGAAGCAATTAAAAAGAGCGCTGAAACGAAGAATCAGAACAAAACATTATCTGATGTAATTCGCACGCAATGTGCACTCGTGTTTGATGTATTTGATGATATTTTTGGCGAAGGCACAGCATTTGATGTATTTGGCGAAAAAACAAATTTAAAGGTTTGTTTGAAAGCCTTTGAACAATTGGTTAGTGAAGTTGATGAACAGCGCAAAGCAATGGAAGAAGAAACAAAAAAATATATGGACAAGCAAAAACCGCACCCTGTTAATCGTCAACAACGCCGTATGGGTGCGAAACGAGTAAATGACTAATGAATATCTTAGTTGATTATTTACCGCATACAAGCGAATTTGATGGGGTTTCATATCAATTGCATACTGATTTTCGTGCATTTATTCAATTTGCGCTTTTTATGCAAGATGTCACATTGAGCGATGAGGAAAAGATTAGTCGTGCTTTTGAAGTAACATTAGCAAAATGGGAGCCTGAATACACAGTTGAAGGGGCAATCCAAGCAATCATTCAGTTTTATCGTTGTGGTCAAGCAGAAAAGGCAAAAGAGATTCCACTCTGGAAGAAACTGAATCCAGAACAAGAAGCACCAATTGAAATAGAAACTACACACAAGCAGGCAAAGCAAACGCCTGCTTTTTGTTTTAATCATGATGCAAATCTCATTTATGCTGCGTTTATGAGCCAGTATCAGATTGATTTGCAAGCAGTTGAGTTGCACTGGTGGCAATTTAAGGCGCTATTCGACTCATTAGATGAAAATACCCAATTTATGAAAATAGTTGGCTATCGCACGATGGATCTTTCGAAAATCAAAGACAAAGAACAAAAAGCGTTTTATAAAAAAATGAAAGAACTCTACAAGTTGCCAGAACAATCACAAGAGTTAGATGAACAATCACAGGACTTAATTCGTGCATTGATGAATGGCACTGATGTAGAACAATACTTGCAAAATGAAAATGCCTAAACGACATGTTTAATTCAAGGCAGAAAGCGAGGTGGAATAGATGGCAGATGGTAGAGTGATAATTGATGCAGAGCTAAATTCAAAAGAATTTGAATCCGGAATAAACGGAATGTCAGCCACAGCTACAAAAGGCCTTAACATTATTAAAAACGCAGCAATTGTTGGCGGTACAGCCTTAGTTGCCTTAGGCACAACGGCTGTAAACGAATATCGGAATTTTGAAATAGCTCTTTCGAAAGTAGCAACAATTGCTGATACAAGTAAGGTTTCAATGGATGCTATGAAAGAATCTATTATGAAAGCATCATCTGAAATTGGTGTAGCATCTGAAGAAGTTGCGGAAGCTGTATATCAAGCAATTTCTGCCGGAGTAGATACAGCGGATGCCGTTGACTTTGTTACTAAAGCAAATAAGTTAGCTGTGGCCGGTTTTACAGATGTCACAAAAGCAACGGACGTATTGACAACCGTCGTGAATGCATACGGAATGGAAATTGAAGATGTAACAAAAGTTTCTGATGTATTAATGATGACGCAAAATGCCGGAAAAACTACAGTTGATGAATTAGCGAGTTCTCTAGGTAAGGCAATTCCAATCGCAAATGCAAATGGCGTTTCTTTTGAGAATATCGGTTCAGCGATGGCAACTGCGACCGCAAAGGGGATTGCAACAAGCGAGGCAACGACATATCTCTCAAGTATGATGAAAGAGCTTGGGACATCTTCAACTAATGTTGCACAGGCGTTGAAAGAAAAGACTGGGAAGTCTTTTAAACAATTGATGGATGATGGTGCTTCGCTAAGTGACGTGCTAGGCATTGTTGGAGAAATTGCTTCTGATTCTGGTGTTGGATTAAATGAAATGTTTGGATCAGCTGAAGCCGGAACGATGGCACTGACTTTGATGTCTGATGGTGGAGAAGCGTTCACTTCAACTTTAGAAGATATGAATCAAGCATCTGGAGTAACTGACTCTGGATTCGAAACGATGCAAGATACATTAGATAAGAGACTGCAAACAGCACTTGTTAATGTTCAAAATGCGATGATTACTCTTGGCGAAAAACTGGCGCCACTTGTTGTAACACTTGCAGAAGCTGCAAGTGATGTTTTGCCAAAACTAATTGATGGTTTGAGTTGGTTAATGGATAATTCAGGAACAATTGCGGCCTTGGTCGGTTCGGTAACAGCAGCATTTGTAGCCTTTAAAACAGTCGCGATGATTAAAGGGGTTGTGGGTGCGTGGCAAAATGCAATACTTCAACTTGCGTTATATCAAGCTGGCGCAGGCGGAGCGACGTTAGCCCAAGGAGTTCTAAATGGTGCTTTAACATTTGGTCAAACATTGGTTGGATTAATGACAGGACAAATATCTTTAGCAACCGTGGCCCAAAAACTCTGGAATTTAGCGATGTCAGCAAACCCAATCGGATTAATCATCGGTTTAATAGCAGGGCTTGTCGCCGGTATTGTTATTCTTTGGAATACGAACGAAGACTTTAGAAATGCCCTTATTGGTGCGTGGGAAGCAATAAAAAACGCTGCTTTGTCAGTCTGGGATTGGTTAGTTAAATTATTTACAGAGACACTACCGAATGCATTCAATTCATTCGTTAATGAGGTCAAAAATATCGGTGATAGAATTGCAAAATTTTTCACTGAAACGATTCCGAACGCGTTCAATTCTGTTGTGGAGTTTTTCGCAAATAATTGGCAAACAATTCTTGGATTCATTATTAATCCTTTGGGAACGGCTTTTTCGTGGTGTTATGAGAATCTTGAAGGGTTCAGAACTTTTATTGATACAATTGTTGAGAATGTAAAAACGTTTATTATGAACGGATTTAATGCAATTGGAAATTTCTTTACTGAAACGATTCCGCAGTGGATTGAAAACATTGGGACTTGGTTTAGTGAATTACCTTATAAAATTGGTTTTGCAATTGGTCAAGCCTTAGGAGCGATTATTCAATGGGGAGCTGATTGTCGGGCTTATCTAGAAACGAATGTGCCACTGTGGATCAATAGTGTTGTGACGTTCTTTAGCGAGCTTCCAGGCAAGATTTGGGACTGGCTTGTAAATGCGTATAATCGAGTGGTTCAATGGGGAGCTGACATGTGGAAAAAGGTCACTGAAATTGCTACGGAATTTGTTAGTCGAATTATTACTGGCATTTCACTAATGCCAAGCAAAATTTGGAATTGGCTCGTAAATACATTCAATAAAGTTGTCTCTTGGGGCTCTCAGATGTGGTCAAAAGCAACTGAGGTCGCTTCAACATTCGTAAATAATATCATCAACTATATAAAAGAATTACCATCAAAAGTTTGGAATTGGTTCACGCAGACAATCAGCAAAGTGATTAGTTTCGGAAGCGATGCAGGTGCTAAAGCACGTGAAGCAGGAGGAAAGATTGTCGATAATGTCATTAACGCTGTTAAAAATTTACCTTCGCAAATATTTGATATCGGTAAAAATATTGTTGAAGGTCTTTGGAATGGTATCACTTCTATGGGTTCTTGGATTTCTGATAAAGTCGGTGGTTTCTTCAGTGGAATTGTTGATGGTGCAAAATCAGTGCTCGGAATTCATTCGCCAAGTCGTGTGTTCCGTGACCAAGTCGGTAAATACATGGCCGAAGGTGTTGGTGTCGGATTTGAAGATGAAGCAAAGCATGTACAAGCAGATATGAACAATAGTCTGTCATCATTGACTGCTAAAATGTCAGCAACCGTACAAGCAGATATGAATGTTGTTGGAACGAAATGGGCAGGTTTAAACGGAAAAGAAAATAATAATTCTTATACGGAAAAATTCGACAAATTAATAGCCATGTTTAACCAATTTGTCAACCAGACAATACCTGCTTATAAAATAGTAATGGATACGGGTGTCCTTGTCGGAGAATTAGCACCTGGAGTGAATCAGGAGCTTGCACGAGCGTCAGAATATAGAGAAAGGGGGCGTTAAAATATGCATGCTATACAAATCGGTAACAAGCATACATGGAATGATTGGCAATTGTGCTTAGTAAATATAGAAAACAATTTACCATTACCGAAAACATCGTATGTTGATGTCCCTTTTGCCAATGGTGCAATTGATTTGACTGAAGCCTTTTCACAAGATGTTGTTTATGAAAATCGTAAAGTATCATTTGAATTTGACATGTTGATTCATTGGGATCAACAATATTTACTAATAGAGCAAATAAGTAGTTACATTCACGGTCAACGTCATATAATTCGCTTGCCAAATGACATTGAACATTATTATGTAGGACGTTTAAGTATCAATCAGTACTCAACAGATACGACAATGGGAAAGCTAGTTATTGAGGCTATATGCGAACCATATCGCTACAAAAATGAAGTTACAGAGGTAAATGTAACATTAGCGCAAACACAAAGGAGTGTTGGCAATTATTTGACAGGCGGAAATATATCAGCTTGGAGTACAGATATGGATCAAGTAAAGGTAGAAGCGTCATATATGGGATTAGATACAATCACTATCCCGGTGCGTTTTGAGATATCAGACGCTAATTCATCTGCTATCTCAGTGAATCAAGACGATATTATTAAATATAATACGCTAGCCTCTAAGCTAGGTGCATCAAATTATAAATATATTTTTGAACCATATCCGTATATTGCGGGAGGAACTGTAGGAGAAACTGAATATAATCCAACAGATGTTGATTCATTCTTCAGCAATTGGGAATCTAGAATAAAGGAAACTATTCCTAAATTAAACTTCACATTTGAATACGCATATGCTTGTTCGAACTTAGTGAAATTAGAATCTAATGTGGCAAAATGGACTGACTTATACAACAATTTGAAGAAAACATTTCCAACCATGAAGCTTATCTACCGAACCAATTGGTGGTTAACAGCATCGTGGGCTCCTGAAACTGAAGCGGCATATGAAACGAAATTAAACAATCCTATCTTCGGGATCTTTGATGTTATTGGTATTGCATCTTACTTCGAACTTCACGATGGAGAAAATCCTAGTCAAGCAGAATTACGAGCAGCTCTGAAATCAACTCAAATCTTCGGACGTGGACAAAATGTTATCAATGAAATCAAACGTTTTAATGATAAGTGGGGTAAACCAATCTTCTTGGGAGAGCTTAATTGCCCTTCCCGAAACAAAGGTGCTATGGAGCCATGGAACAATACACCAACAGACGTCGACAACACAAACATACAGGAGGCACTTCTTTCTGCATATGTAGAAGAACTAAAAGGATTTAGCTGGTTTCTTGGGTTTAGTTTATTTTGTATTGGAGACTTGAATACAACATTTTCTATTTGGAACACGTCGGCTAAGGATTACATTCGCTCATTAAGTGGAACAATTACTGTTTCTGTAGACTGTTTTAATAGTCGCAAAAAAGTAATTCCAACTTTCATTTTAAGTGCTGCTACAACGATCAGGTTTGGAAATAAGATTATGGTGGCAAATGCAGGTACACATAGATTTACAAATGTCATTTTTTCAGAAGGGCACAATGTAATAGAGTTATCCGGTGTTCCTGGTGCAACAATAAAAATCGAGTATCAGGAAGGAGTGTTGTAATGTTTACCGTCTATTGTGATGGAGAATTTATTTATCATCCAGATGTTGAAGAATTGAAGTTGATTGATCCCAAAGTATCATTGGAACTGAACAAAAGTGGTGCATTTGATTTTAAAATCTACCCAAATCACCCGAAGTATGGTGCAATAACTAAATTGAAAAGCGTGATTGAAGTATATCAATCAAATGTTCTAATTTTCCGTGGAAGATGTTTAGACTATGAGTTAGATTTTTATAATGCGAAGGTAGTGAAGTGTGAAGGTGATTTAGGGTATTTCAATGATTCAATTGTACGTCCATATAATTTTGAAGGAACAGTAATTCAATATGTACAGCTATTGATTAATAGTCATAATGCACAAGTGGAAGAAAATAAAAAATTCTATTTGGGTAACGTGACTGTGACTGACCCGAATGATTATATTGTACGGAGTGATTCTACCTATCCTGATACGTGGAATGTAATTGAAGAGAAGCTTATTAAAAGCCTTGGTGGATACTTTGTTATACGAAGAGTAGACAATAAAAACTATATCGATTACTTAGAGGACTCACAGTACCGCAGCAGTCAAGAAATTGTCTTTGCGGAAAACTTATTGGATGTCTCACAATTTATCAAAGGGCAGGCTATTAAAACAGCAATCATACCAGTTGGTGCAGAAATTGTTGATGACAATGGCGAGGGAACTGGAATTAAGTTAGATATCAAATCTATTAATGATGGAAAAGACTATGTTTATAATCAAGAAGCAACGGAGATATTCGGTTGGGTCTATGATGTTGTTGAGTTTAAAGATGTCACAGTTGTTGAAAATCTGAAGCGAAAAGGTGAAGAACATCTCGCCAGTTCGATTTTGACTGGATTGACAATTGAGTTAAAAGCCGTTGATTTGAGTATGTTAGATGTGAACATTGACGAGTTTCGATTGTTTGAATATATAAAAATAAGAAGTGATCCACACAGGCTGGATGACTTCTTTTTAGTGAAAAAAATAGCAATACATTTAACAAAAGCAAGCAACAATACGATAACTGTTGGCACAGAAAGGACAACTTTTACGGATAAAGATTTCAGTGATAAGAATACGATAAAAGACGTTGTCACAGATGTAGTGCTAGGAGAAACAAATCAACTGATAAAGAATGAAACAACATTATTAAAGTCACTCATTCAACAAACAGCCGATGCGATTACAACATCCGTGAGTCAGTCATACACGAGTAAAGATGAATTTGGTGAGTATAAACAAGATGTGAGTACACAATTTGAACAAACGAATAATGCATTTAACTTCCAATTCTCAAACTTAGAACAGATTATTTCGAATATGGAAGGTGATGTACAAAACCAATTCAATGAAATTATTAAATATATTCGTTTTGAAGATGGGAACATCATTTTAGGACAAGTTGGAAATGAACTCATTCTAAAAATATCTCACAACCGCATTTCATTTTTACAAGGTGGTGTCGAAGTGGCATATATGAGTAATAATAAACTCTATATTACGGATGCAGAGATTTTAACAAGTCTACGTATTGGAAATTATGCATATACGCCACGTTCAAACGGTAACTTGTCATTTACGTTTGTAGGTAAATAAGAAAGAAAAGAGGTATATTTTTTATGGCAAGTGGAAGCGGAATAGTACTGCATACAGGGACATACTCACAACTACGGATGGATTGGTCTAGTACGCCAAATACCGCTGCGAATCAATCAAGCTTTACAGCTACACTATATGTACAAGTCACGACTGCTGGTTGGAATATTGGACCTTGGACGGATTACAATGGTTCATATTTTGGGACGTCTACTGGTAATACGTTTAATGGATCTATCGGAAATATTGCTACTGGTAGAACGAATCTGCGTACATTTACTACGACCGTAAACCATGCTAGCGATGGAAAAGGTTCAATTAACATTGTGTGGAAATGGGGAGTCAACTCATCTTGGGGCGGTGTTGTTAATCCATCAGGAAGTAGAACTTTAACATTAGATACGATTGCTAGAACATCTAAACATACGTTATCACATTCGAGTCGTAATTTTGGTGAAACATTAACTATTACAACGAATAGAGCATCTAGCTCATTTACTCATAAGCTATGGTGTCAATATGCAGGACGGAATGTTGATATTGCTACTGGAGTAACGACATCTTACGCATGGGCTATTCCTAAAGATTGGGCTAATCATTTATCAGATGGTGTTTCTACACCTATGAATGTTATTTGTGATACGTATAGTGGTTCAACTAAGATTGGATCGCATACAGTACAAATTACTATTAACGTATCATCCTCATCGGAATTTCAACCACGAATAACAGGGACGAGTATAGTTCCTGGAAATGATATCGGGTCTCCATTTAGCGGGTTGTTTGTAAAAGGTAAATCAACACTTAAAGCAACGATGTCTACTGCAGGTGCATATTCAAGTTGGATTAAAACGAATGAGATTAAAGCGAATGGTCAGACATTTACAACATCATCAGCGACAACATCTGGACTATCTACAGCAGGAACGAACACAGTTAGTTTCAAGGTTATTGATAGTCGTAATCGAACTGCAACTGCATCAGCGAGTGTTAATGTAATTGATTACACTGGACCGGCAACATCTGCAGTTAGTGCTATACGTTGTAATTCTGATGGCTCTACTAATGACCAAGGTACTTACGCTAAAGTGACCGTATCAGCTGCAGTATCTGCGGTAAGTAATAAGAATACGGTTAGCCATCAAGTGTGGTGGCGTAAAGCAGGTACTAGTGATGCTTATAGTAAGCATACTATTTCAATTAGTTCGTATTCATTATCTAATCATTCTGTAGTATTATCTGGATTTAGTCAGGATAGTGCATATGAGATTGTATCTTATACAGCTGATTATTTTGGAAGTGCAACACGATCAACTGAATTATCAACCGCATTCGCATTGATGGATTTCAATAACTCAGGAACGGGTATGGCGATTGGTGAAGTTGCAAACGGTGCAGGGTTAAGTATTAATATGGATACCACATTCAAAAAGAAAATCACATACAAAGGCAAAGAAATAGTAGATTTGATTTATCCTATTGGTGCTATATTCATGAGCACAAACGCCACCAATCCGCAAAGTTATTTAGGTGGCACTTGGGTGCAGTGGGGTGCTGGAAGAGTGCCGGTTGGTTTTGATTCTGGTGATGCTAATTTTAACGCATCTGAAAAAACTGGTGGTGTTTCTAAAAATGGTCATGTTTCTTTTTCACCACCGATAAATAGCATGAAGCCACAAGATTCGGGCATGAATTACATCAACGCTGTTACATCTGATATGAATACTTGGTTAAATTCTATGGGTCAATCAAGCGTATATAGATATGTTAGAGTTGCTAACGTTGGTAGCCCTTCGATTGGTAGCGAGGGGACAACAGCGACTGAGGTTTCTTACATTAGACATGAAACAAGCAACTATCAACCGTATATAACTTGTTATATGTGGAAGCGAACAGCGTAAATTCCAAACAGAAATGATATTTGAGCTTAAAGAAGAGGAGAAGTGAATAAATGGATTTAACAGATATAACAAATGAATTACTAACAATCGCACCACAAATTTTATTGCAAATTTTTGTTTTAGCGGTTGTTTTAGACATCGTAAGCGGCTTTTTGGCTGCTAAAATTACAGGAACATTCTCATCACGAGAGGCAACTAACGGCATTATGCGACAAGGTTCACGGATGCTGTTTTTTGTTGCAGCACAATTTGCGATGAGTTTAGTGAATGAACACTCAACAGCAATCACATTGGCACTAACAACATTTCAGGTAGCGATGATTGTTGGCTATCTTGGATCACTAAAAGAGAATTATCAAAAAATCAATCAAACAGAACAAATCGAATCGGAGGAATTATAATATGATTTATAAAAATAGCGCACCAAAAGAAGCAGTAGATGTAGTTATTTTCGCTGGACATGGAACTAGCGAAAAAGACGGCGGGTATGATCCGGGTGCTTCAAAAAACGGAGTCAATGAACATGAATTAGTTGAATATGTCGCGCTCGAAGTGTGCAACAAGCTTTCGAACGCTGGCTATACAGTCTTTTATGACGAGCAAAACTTCAAAGACCAAGACCTCGCAGGCGTATCAATTAAATCGAAATTCGCCGTGAGTCTGCATGCTAACGCTGCCAATACTCAAGCGCGTGGTGTTGAGGCTCTTGTTCCAGCCAAAGAAGCAAAGCTTGATTTTGAATTTGCTGTCGTTGATCGCATTTCGAAATTAGGAACACCGAACCGTGGAGTGAAATCTCGCAACTATGATACGGGTGCTACTGAACAACGCAAAAGCGGTATTGCATCAAATTATAAAGATTACTACGCTGAAATTCGTGACGCTTGGGGACGTGGTATTTCGCTCTCAATCTTAGAGATGTTTTTTGTCGATAATGCAGAAGATGTTGCTTTCTATCGTGCGAACAAAGAGAAGATGATTGATATTATCGTCGACGAAATGAAAAAGCTAGTGAGTCCAAGCGGAACACCAACAACATCTACATCTACCCCAACACCGACACCGCCAAAACCAGCAGAGCCAGCACCAACGCCAGCAAAAGAAACAATCGTTTCTCGCTGGGCAGAAAAAGGACAATTTATTGCGGACGTTCCAGAAGGTGGTGTTTATGTTCGTAAGTCGCCAACTTTTACCGACAAAGATACAGTAATGTATAATAATGGCGAATTATGTCCAGAAAAAGGACAGTATTACGTCGAGTGCATTAAAACGACAAAGTATTTATATATTAAATACAAACGCGGAAATGGTTCGTGGGGATATGTCCCAGTGCGAGAAATGAATGCGGATGGAACATACGGCAAAAAGTTTGGAAAATGTTTCTAATAGAATAAACAAAAAAGGCTCAAGATTCGCTCTTGGGCCTTTTTGTTATGCTTTATTTCGGATAATAAGTTTCCACTGCTCTGAGATATCAAGTGTTATTTCTTGTTGCGCTGTAGTTAATTGAATTGCTTGTTCAATGTCTGAATCTAATGTTGTTGGTAGTTCAGCACCTAAATTGTCGATGATAATATTTTTAACTAAAGTAAGATTCTGCGTTTCAATAACGGTGCGGAACACATCTCTTTTTTCCAGTAACTCAAACCAGATAGCTGAATTGTTATCGCTTGTGATTTTCTCAATGATAATTTTATCACCATTAAGTGTCATCTTAATATCGCGTTCCCACTGATTGATTTTCAATTGTTGTACCCAAGTTGGCGGAATACCAACTGAGTACTTTAAGCTGTTTTTTGAAGCGTTACCGCCAGTCTTAGCGACTGAAATTTTTTTGTTTCTTGTTTCCATGATGTTCTCCTAACGAATGAATAATACATAAAACGAAGCAATGATTGCTACAGCGATTGCTGCAATCAGAATAATCTCTTTTGTAATGAGTAAAATTTCTTTTTTGTTTTTCATTTTTGTTCTGCGTTTAGTGTGTTAATATAGAGTCATGGGAGCTGTAACTCCCACGACAATTATTTTACAAATGTTGTAATTATATCAATCACTGCTCTTACAATGATTCCTGATATAACTACGAGTTCGAGAATCACGACCATGATTGCTCGGACTTTTTTTAATTTCTTCAAGACACTCAACGCTGTTCACCTCCTTTCTACTCTTTAAGTATAACATATTGGTAACCAATATAAAAGCACTTTCGATAAAAAAGAGAAAATAAAAAATAAAAACAAAAACAGTGCTAAATTGAAGTGGTGCGGTGCATTGTAGCAATTGAGCATAAAAAATATGAAAAGTCAATTTAAAACGGAGATTTGTTTTGCAATTAGGACTTTTAAATGGCATAATTAAGTTGAAATTAGTTGAATTGCTAATTTGACGGAGGGAATTATTATGGAGAAAGCTAAATATAGTGTTATTCAAGTTTCAGAACTTATCATATATTACTATAATATGCGCGAAAAAAAGATAACGAATTTAAAGCTGCAAAAACTCCTTTATTTTGTTCAAGCCTATTTTTTAGTAGAAAAAAACAGTATTTGTTTTTCAGAAGAAATTTCTGCGTGGCGATACGGTCCTGTAGTTGAACAAGCGTATCATATTTATAAATTTTTTGGTCATAAAAATATTCAACTTAATAACTATGATATGATCTTAGATATAGAAACTCAAGATTTTGATGATATTATCGCTGTAATTGATTCTTATGTAGATATGCCAGCATGGCAAATTGTCGAAAAAAGTCACGCACCTGGGAGCCCATGGGAACGAGCATATACGGAAGATAGAAATATCGATTTAGAATCTGTATTTGAATATTTCTCTGAAAGAAGAAGTGAAATATTAGGGAAGGAAAATTGTTAAATTGACTATAAGCAAAATTTTCCAAATAATTGAAGTTGGAGAGAATCCTGAAGAATTTGTAAGAAGTGCCACAGAGAGTGAAATCCAACAAGTAATTGATATAGTAAATCACAAAATGCAAGAGATAGTTGATACATTTAACGAAAAGAATGAAGCTGAAAAAATCCAATTTTCGGATAATTTAGAAAATTTACAACTAAAATTAGAAAGAGATATCAGTAGTTCTAAAAGCATAAAATTAAGCATTGCATTTCTAAAAATATTAGAAAAAATCAACGCATTAACGCTGGATAACACAGAAAGTGCTATTTCAGATAAAATCACAATCCTTAATAGTGAGTTAGAGAAGCAAAAAGAATTATTCGAAGAAAAAATAAATCTACTCAATGATCAAATTGAAAAGTTTGACACTATAAGTCAAAATCTCGAGGCAAAAATAGAGAAACAGACAATAGATCATATTACTATTTTAGGTATTTTTGCTAGTCTTATTTTTAGTGTTTTTGGTGGCCTGCAATCTATATCGGCAGTTTTTGCTAGAGTTGGTGAAGCGCCACTAAATCAATTATTGATATTTACAGGAATTATGATTATTAGTATGTTAGCTATTATTTTTATTGGATTTAATGCTGTTTCTAAAATAGCCGGAAAAACTATTAGTAGTAGTTGCGATAAAAACAATTGTGAAGCTAGCTGTAATTGTCGTTTTCACGAAAAACACCCAACATTATTTTACGCTGGTGGACTAGGTGTTCTAGTAATTACTATAGGTTTTAGTTATTATATAGCACTAAATTTAGGAACGATATTGAATCAATCTGTTTGGGATTGGAAATATTTCTTGAATAGTTCTCTAGGAATTAATATAGTTATGCTATCAATCACTCTTGCTGTTTTAGGTGCTCTTTTCTTTAGTTATATCAAGCTAGGGAATAGAATCAGAAGCCGTAATAACGACAGCACATAAAAAGCACCCCTAAAGGTGCTTTTTTCTATTCTTCCATTTTTTTTGCTTTTTCGATAATGATTTTACCGTCAACAAATGAAAGAGTGATTTCTGGATTGTCTTTATCGACTCCCAGTTCACGCATCCACGGTGCTGGAAGATCCGTCGTGTATCGGAATGTATTTGCTGATGAAGCACCACCGGCTTTGCGAATATTTACTTTTTTAGTGCGTTGTTCCATAGTAGTTACCTCCTAAAATGTGATTGTTAAAATCATCGATGTAATAACAGCAACAATCAGAATGATGATTGGCCATTTTAATTCAAACGTGATTTTTTGAGTTTTCTTTTCAATTGTAGTTTCAAATTCATAAACATGTTTTAATTCTTTACGCATTGTTTTTTGAAATGAGCAGTGGTAATATTTTAAGTAGCAAGGAGCGCTAACTCCTTACTACCATGAATTATTTGAGCTTGATTTTAAACTCAAATTTGAATCCTGTCAGACTAATTTCGAACTTGACTGACAGGGTTTTTAATTTGCTCATTTCTCTCACCTCCTTATATACTTATTATATACTAATGACAGTCATTAAGCAAGTGTTTTCGATCAAATAACCGAATAAATTTCACCAAGTCACACAATAGTCACAAAATAAAAAAAGTAGTTGTGATTTTCTTGTAATTTGAAATATAAAAATGCATTTAATAGCCTAAAACAAAGAATACCTAAGCTTTAAAATAATAATAAAAAAGCCATCGATTTCAACAGCAAAAAATCACAGACAACAGACATTCCTGCACCACTCCAATAAGGTGTATACACAGGTCTCCTCGAAAGGGAGGCCTGTTTTTTTGAAAAAACTTTCATAAACTACTAAACAATGCATGATATTCGCCACTACGGGAAGTGAATCTTGAAAGTTTTTCATAGTTTTCAAGAAAAACTATTTTTTTTTGCGAGAAAAATTGAAAAACTTTCAAAAAAACTAGACAAAAGCGCCATTTTTGGGTATACTAACTAAGGATAAAAGATTACACTTATTAGGAGGCGTCAATTATGCGCGTAAACTTAACGTTAAAATGTACTGAATGTGGTATGGAAAACTACATCACAAAGAAAAATAAGAAAAACAACCCACAACGTATCGAAATGAACAAATATTGCCCAAAATGCAAGCGTTCAACGTTACACCGTGAAAAAAAATAATTGTCTTTACAATTTATTTGACCACCCTTTCCCAAGGGTGGTTTTTTTATTTTCAGCGAAATAATGGCTTTCACAACGATGGTGATGTTTTTTTAGAAAGTAACAACTTTAAAAAATGGAAAAAAGCGAGCAAAACACTTGCAAACATATACCCCTTGAGGTATATTAAGGGAGTAAACTTTAAATTGTGAATAAATACACTTATTCTTTTGGAAACAATTCAAACTGCAGATAAAAAGGAAGGAATTGATATTATGGCAGGTAAGAAAAAAATTGTGATTATTGGTGGAGTTGCTGGTGGGGCAACAGCGGCGGCACGGTTACGTCGTTTAAGTGAAACAGATGAAATTATTATGTTTGAACGTGATGAGTACATCTCGTTTGCCAACTGTGGCTTACCATACTACATTGGTGAGGTAATTACTGATCGCCAAAAATTATTAGTCCAAACAGTTGAGGGAATGAGCCAACGCTTTAACCTTGATATTCGTAACTTAAGTGAAGTTACAGCGATTGATGCTCAAACTAAAACGGTAACAGTGTTAGATCGTCGTACGAATCAAACATATACAGAAACATTTGATAAATTGATTGTTTCGCCAGGAGCAAGCCCAATTTGGCCGAATATGCCTGGAATGGATTTAGATCATATCTTCAAAGTGCGTAACATTCCCGATACCGATGCGATTTATAACTTTATTGCTGAACGTCAACCAAAAACGGCAGTTGTTGTCGGTGGTGGGTTCATCGGAATCGAAATGGCAGAGGCTTTAGTTGAACGTGGGATTAGCGTCACTGTTGTCGATAAAAGCGAACACATTTTACGTCCATTCGACTACGAAATGGCAGCGATGTTACAAAATGAAATGGTCGCACATGGTGTCACTTTAAAACTGGAAACAGGCGTTTCCGCAATTGAAGCCGATGCGGTTATTTTAGAAGATGGTGCCAAAGTCGCAGCTGACCTTGTGATTATGGCAATTGGGGTTTCACCAGAAACAAAATTAGCCAAAATGGCTGGTCTTGAATTAGGTGAAACGGGAGCAATTTTAGTCAATGATCAATTACAAACATCACACCCAGATATCTATGCTGTTGGTGATGCAATTGAAGTTAAACACTATATTACTGGTCGAGCAACGAAAATTCCATTAGCATGGCCAGCAAACCGTCAAGGACGTCTTGTAGCCGACCACATTAATGGTCGTGATATCCGCTATACGGGAACATTAGGAACATCAGTTATCAAAGTCTTTGCGCTAACTGCAGCAGCGACAGGTTTAACAGCGGAATTAATGGAGTTCCAAGGCATTGAATACCAAGCCATTCATGTTCACCGTGGAAATCATGCTGGTTACTATCCAGGAGCAACAGATATTTCGATTAAATTATTATTCGATCCAAAAACCGGAAAAATTCTTGGCGCGCAAGCAGTTGGTCAAGAAGGAACAGAAAAACGTCTTGATGTTTTAGCAACAGCTATTAAAGGTGGTTTAACAATTGAAGATCTACCAGAATTAGAATTATCATATGCACCACCATATTCAAGTGCCAAAGATCCGGTGAATATTGCTGGTTATGTGGCAACGAATGTCTTTGAAGGTGAAAAAGTTGTCCATTGGAATGAAATTGATGCGTTAGCTGCTGAGGGAGCGATGCTGATTGATGTCCGTACAGCAATGGAATTCAGCCTAGGAACAATTGGTAATGCAGTGAATATGCCTGTTGATGAATTACGTGAATTAGCGCAAACAATCACAGTCGCAAAAGAGACACCATTATATATTATCTGCCAAGTTGGCTTACGTGGACACCTTGCGGTTTCAATTTTAACGGCTGCAGGCTTCACAAATGTCTCTAACTTATCAGGTGGTTATAAAACGTATTCGCAAGTCTATAAAAACCGCCAAAACACTTCATGTAACGATGGTATTTGCAAACCGGAAACAGCAGGACAGCCGCTGGGAAAGTAACGACAGCAGCGGCTCCAATCGTCACTGCTGAAGATCAAATTACGGAAACGTTAACGCTTGATGCCTGTGGACTACAATGCCCAGGACCAATTATGCAAACGTACCAAACAATGGATAAATTAACGGATGGAGATGTCCTTTTTGTAAAAGCATCTGACCCAGGTTTCGCTCAAGATATCCGCACATGGGCCAATAATACCGGAAATACCGTTTTGAAAATTGATCAAGATGCGAAAACACGTGAAATTCATGCGTATATCCAAAAAGGAACGGATGAAGTAGCTCATGAAGTGAGCACACAAAAAGAAAATAAAGGCACGATTGTCCTTTTTAGTGGTGAATTAGACAAAGCGATGGCCGCGATGATTATCGCTCAAGGTGCAGCGGCAACGGGAAAACAAATGACAGTCTTTTGTACATTCTGGGGCTTAAATCTCCTTCGACGTGATGATGCACCGAAAGTTGAGAAATCAGCAATTGAATCAATGTTTGGGATGATGATGCCAAAAGGTGCGGAAGCATTACCACTTTCAAATATGAATATGGGTGGTATGGGGAAAACGATGATGAAAAAAGTCATGAAAGACAAAAATGTTGATTCGTTACCTCAATTATTAAAGCAAGCCCAAGAAGTCGGTGTCCGTTTCATCGCTTGTACAATGAGTATGGATGTTATGGGCATCAAAGAAGAAGAATTGATTGATGGCATTGAACTCGGTGGTGTAGCCACATATGTTGGTGAGAGCACAAATGCTGATTTAACATTATTTATCTAATACAATCATGAAAAAGCTGCAAAAATAGTTTGCAGCTTTTTACTTAGAGCGAATTTTCACTAAAATTATCCCGTTACTTAAATGAATTTACGAGAAAATACTTGCCACCCTGGAAAATCACCACTATACTAAACAAGTGTTTGCTTGATTGAAACAAAGGTGGAGGCTGTTTTATGCATAATAAAAACAAATATTTTTTACTAGCAACTGGTACTTTACTTGCGTATATGCTCGTGATTGTTATGAACTTCTTAGCAAATGCGCTTCCGATAAATGGTATTTTAGCAAACGAGGTTTCAGACGCATATCCCAATCTATTTGCACCTACTAACATTGCCTTTAGTATTTGGGGGCTTATCTTTTTTTTCTTAGCGTTATACGTTTTCCGCCAATTTGTAGTAGCAGCCAAGACTGACAGTTTTGAGCAAAATTCAGCTGATTTAGCGCTCATTGCTGTATATTTCATTTTATCATCTTTGGCTAATGGCGTTTGGGTACTAACTTGGCACTTTAAAATAATTTGGCTCTCTGTTATCTTTATGCTAGTAATTCTTATTTTATTGTTACTCATCAATAGAATAATTGCGACCTTACGGAAAAACAATCATTTTTCTTGGTTGCAACAATGGAGTTTACGCATTCCTTTTAGCCTCTATTTCGGCTGGATTACGGTTGCAACCATTGCCAATATAACAACATTTCTAGTTAGTATCGGTTTTACTGGGTTTGGCTTGAGCGACGTAACGTGGATGATTTTTGTCTCATTGCTCGGTACTCTCATTGCGGTTGCAATCATACTCTATTTTCAAGACTTTGTTTTTGGCTTAGCTGTGAGTTGGGGCTATTTAGGAATTCTTATTCGGCATTTAGCTACTGATGGCTTTCAGTCAGAATTTCCTCAAATAATTTGGACAATTAGCTGCTTGTTAGCGATTTTACTCACTACATGCCTAATTGCTGCCTATCGTGAATTTTTCCGCACAAAAGACTAAAAAGGGGCTGTATCACAATAAAGTGGTACAGCCTCTTTTTAGCTATATTGTTGGGTAATTTGTTGAATTTGAGTAAAATGTTGACCATAATAATTCGTTTCTGCTTGTGGATGCAAAGGAAAATTAAGAAATGATCCTGTACTCATCATTTCAATTGCTGGCCAATGATTTTGCAGCCATGTTTGACAGCTTTTAGTTACTTCAGGATTTTCCCACACAATCTGACTCCCAAAAATAAACTGCATCTCCCGATATGCGAATGCTGTCGCTACTGGTGACAAATCAGTCACAGCACCACCAAGACCATAGAGCGTAAAGGCAGCATATGTCGCTTCGATTGGCATTTGAGACAACCATTTTCCAAGCATACGCCATTGAATTTCAGTGAGTCCTTTCGCAACAAAGCGCCCCCCAGATTTATAATATTCAAATTCGGGGTGATTATCTTGGATCCAACGATTTGCTAGAATTACTGGGCCACTTTTACAGTCATTTGTAACTAGAAACGGTTGTTTTAACAATGGTGCGAGTAATTTTTTTGTTTCCCGCTCATCAGCATAAGCAATTCCTGTCAGTTTAATTCCTAAAATTTGCTGCTGATTGCGATACAAGACAATTTTCATGTTGATCAGTCGTGGAAGTGATGGGAACCACTCTTGATACCAGAGCAGTAAAGTTGTCGCCGCTTCATTATTTGGTAATTGATAATCAAGAAAAATTCGTGTCGCGATAGGTTCTTTTTTTGGTAAGCGATATGTCATTTTGCTGACAACACCAACAGAAATACCACCTCCGCGTAAACTCCAAAAAAGTTCTGGATGCTGATGGGCATCGACAAGCAATACCGTCCCATCCCATAAAATAACTTCGGCTGCAATGAGATTATCACACCCAAGTCCTAAGTACCGGCTTGAATACCCCCAACCGCCACCAAGGGTAAAGCCAACCACACCGACAGTTGGGCAACCTCCACCTGGAAACGGATAGTTATGCTCAGCCAGTGTATCATACAATTGCCGATTTTGGACACCAGCGGCAATTGTTACTGTTTGTGCTATTTCATCGAGCTGAATTGTTTGTAGTTGTGAAACATCAAGAACAAAGCTCCCATCCTTGTATGAATCGCCTTCGTAATGGTGACGACCACTTCGTACACAAATTGGGAGTTTGTGATGTTTTGCTAACTTGATTGCTGAGATAATATCCTGATTACTTTCACAAAAGGCAATTAGTGTTGGTGCGTGATTAATGGCACGATTCCACCCCGTACAAGCTTCTTGATAGTCTGAATGATGTTTACTTACTAATTTCATGTTGATTCGACTCCTTGTTATTTCTCGCTGAGATACATTGGAATTAAGCGGCCACACTTCTTACAATGTATTGTTGTTGACATATGTTGCACTTCGACTTCATTAAAAAGGTGTTCGATCCCACATTCAGGGCACAAGGCCTCGAATTTTTTTGCACTCATTCCCTTGATGCCGCCTGCTAAAATAAAAGTAGACCGGTGAAAGCACCGAACAATTGTGTAAGCAAGCTTGCTGCGAAAGCGAGCGCGACTACAATAAATAATAATTGTTTGCTCTGTTTGTGCAAGATGATATAATTGTTGAAAATATCGCAAAAAATCCCGAAAGTGGGGGAGGCTTTCAATAATAACCCAACATTTGCCTTTTGTGTGATATGTATGATACAGCTGATAGTGTAGTTTTTCTGCCACAATCGGTAGATTAATCGCATTCGGTAAATGCCCATCACGATATTGCTTTTCAGTTCGAACGTCAAGTAGACAATAGTCGCTCATTTGTTCGAGTGCTTGTTTATCTAACCATTTCATAAATTCTATCACCTCAATTTCTTTGTAATCATAGCATGAAAAGCTGAAAGTGAGCAAATCGCTACGACAAGTAGAAATTCTTCAAAAAAAACATCATTAAAAACGATGTGGTTTTTT
>JTLC01000025.1 GCA_000798955.1 Firmicutes bacterium ZOR0006
TTTTGAATCCAGTCATTTCCTTATTTTCGTCGCCATTGCTTTTTCACCATGTATCCTTGGGGTGAAAACCGGCTTTAGCGCTCTCTATTCTTTTTCCATTAGGTATTCCCAACGTTCATATTTAGCTTCTAGTGTGGCTTCGACTTCGGTCTTGCTTGCCATTAATGTCTGTAGTGTTTGGTAGTCAGCTGCATGTGTAATCATGTCTGCTTCTAGTTGAGCGTTTTGTTGTTCTAAGGCTTCAATTTCATCATCAATAGTCTCTTTTTCTTTCCGCTCATGATATGTCAATTTATTGCTCGTTGCTTTCGGTTTACTGGCTTCTTGTTGTTGCTTCGCTTGGACTTTTTTTTCTTGTTGTACTTGTTGCTCGAGTTGCTGTTGGCGTTGATAATATGCTAAGTACTCTTGATAATTACCTGTATAAATCATAATCTTCCCGCGACCTTCATACGCAAAAATCTTATTACAAATACGATCGAGAAAATACCGATCATGAGAGACCGTAATCACAACTCCGGCATAGGTATCAAGGTAATCTTCTAAACGGCGTAGTGTTTCGATATCTAAGTCATTCGTTGGCTCATCAAGTAATAATACATTGGGTGCACTCATCAAAATTCGTAACAAGTACAAGCGGCGACGTTCACCACCTGACAAGTCGCCAATACGTGAATATTGCATGTGTCCATCAAATAAGAAACGTTCACATAATTGTGATGCTGTAATTGTTTCTTTATCGCTAGTTTCGACAAGTTGGGCTACTTCTGTAATATAATCAATAGCTCGCATATTCGCATCCATACTACCTGTGTCTTGAGCAAAATAGCCAATTTTCACTGTCTCGCCTATTTCAAGATGGCCGTTTTCGACAGCATGCTCACCGGTCATGATGCGCATTAACGTTGATTTCCCAATTCCATTTGGACCAACAATACCAATCCGATCACTTTTTGCCAGTGTATATGTAAAATCTTTGATCAATTCTTTGCCGTCAAAGGTTTTACTAATATTGTGAAACTCAATAATTTTCCGACCAAGTCGGCTTGATGTCAGTGCAATTTCAACTTGCGCAACTTCTTTGAAGCCTGCTTGATTACTCAAATCTTCAAAACGATCTAATCGGGCTTTTTGCTTTGTCGTTCGGGCTTTTGCTCCACGTTTTACCCACGCTAATTCTTTACGCAATAAATTTTGGCGCTTTTGTTCACTCGAAGCTTCAAGCTGCACACGTTCCATTTTTTTCTCAAGAAAATAACTATAATTTCCTTCATAACTGAAGAGGCGTCCACGATCGATTTCTAATACCCGATTTGTTACATGGTCTAAAAAGTAACGATCATGGGTAATCATGACAACTGCCTCTTTGCGGGCATTCAACATCACTTCTAATTTATCAATCATTTCATTATCTAAATGGTTGGTTGGCTCATCAAGAATCAACAATTCACTCGGAGTAATTAATGCTGATGCTAAGGCGACTCGCTTACGTTGTCCACCTGAAAGTAAGCCCATTTTCGCATTGACATCATTGATGCCTAATTTAGAGAGCGTAGCTTTTGCTTCTGATTCTAAATCCCACAAGTGCAAGCGATCAATTTCTGCTTGGTACGTCAATAATTTCGCACCGAGTACTTCATCGTAATTTCCACTTAAATGTTGAAGGAGTTGCTCATATTCACGCAACAAAACCATTTCTTTGGTCTCACCTTTGAAAACTTGTTCAATAACTGTGGCTTGCGGATCAAATTCAGGGTCTTGTGCTAAATATTCCACACGAATTTGCGTTCCTTTAATTACTTGTCCGGTTTCCGGTGTTTCTTTTCCAGCTAAAAGCTTAAGTAATGTCGACTTTCCTGTTCCATTGACACCGATAATCCCGATTTTCTCTCCTTGATGGATTCCAAAAGAAAAATTTTCAATGAGCGTTTTCATACCATAACTTTTACTAATATTTTCAACTGACACGATATTCATTTTGTTAATCACTTCTTTCTCGTTCTCTATTATACCAAAAAACTCTGTTTGCGGTGCATCTGTTTACATATCGAGCCGCTTTTTTCAAACAAACTCTTAACAAAATCGTGATGATTTTAACAGTAATTTTTGAGATACTTAAGGTGTTGGTACCACAACCCCTTGTGACTCCATCGTTCTTCATGTGGGAAGCCACGCATTCGTTTACTAAGCGAGTGTGTGGTTTTTTTTATTTGATCTGAGACTAGCACGTAGACCTACGCTTACTAACCGTTCATGCCATTGTTATATTTTTCCGAAGAAAAAGCACCCCAGTCTAACTGTTACTTCTTGCTATCGATTTGATAGCAGTAAATAACTACTGTGAAGATGCTTTTTGCTTTATTTCCTAAGATTCACTCTTTGGCTTTCTATTTATACTTTTTTCGTTTTACGTCGTAAGATTATTGCTCCAATCGTTGCTAAGACAATCCCCATTCCGCCGATTGTTGCAACTGCTTGTTCACCTGTATTCGGTAGTTTACTCGCAGTATTTTCATCCGGATTTGGTGATGTTGAATTGTCTGGTGTTGTTCCTGATGATGGTGGTGTTGGGTTGGTTTCACCATCTGGTAGCGGATTTTCATTTGAATCTTTTTCAACTAATTGTTCGAAAGCTGTACGTAATTGTGCGACTGTCTCATCAACAATTTTTTGAGTTGCCGCTTCATCATTGAGAACTGCTTGTGCCGTAGCGAGTGCCTGCATTAAGCGATCTTGACTTGCTGTTGTGTACGCTGACAAATCAACTGTGCTGATTACTTGAACTAGCTCTGATAGCTCTGTTTTATTGACTTCTGGCGCAATCTCAACTTTTTCTTCTAGTGCATCAATGGCTGCTTGTAATGTTGTTTGGCTTGTCTGCACCTGTGCTACCGTTGGTACTTGAAGATTGAGCGTTGCTTTTGCTGCTTCAATTGCTGTCTGCAGTTCAGCTACGGTCGCCGCCGTATAATGTGTTGGATCAATTGCTTCTGCCGTTTCAATTAACGTTTGTAACGTTGATAGCGCTCCTACTGTTGCGACTTCAATGAGTGCAAATTTCCCTAGCACTTGTGTTTCAAAGAGAAGTTGTTGTGCCCCCGTCACCTGAACTGGTACTTCCACTGCTGTTAAGCCATCGGCAGCAATTTGGAATAATTTATGATTTTCATTCAAAACAAAATCAGTCATATCTACGATTACTTGGAGTGTACCAGTAAAAGTTGCTGGAATCTTGTCTAAATATGCTTCGATGGTAAACATGCCTTGTTCTGAATCACTATGTGGCCAAGCCTCTAATGTTGTACCTAATTCAAAGTATGGCTGTTTATCCATGTGCTCCATTTCAATTTGTGCTCCGGTAAATGTTGCCGTAACTTTGCCATCAGTCGTTGTGAGTGACGTCACTTGAATTGCCAGTCGCGCCGCTTCAATTTTTGTGATGATTTCACTTGGTAATACCGCTTGTTCTTCGGCAGTAAATTCTGCATAAATTGCAAGAATTGCTTTTACAGTTGGAACATCCGCTGCTGTCAACGCTTCTGCTTCTGGTAATTGTGTGACTTGTTCAATGAAATTATCCATGACAATACCACTTTGTTCATATGCTTGAGTTAAATTAGCAATTAAATTCGTATAAAAACTCACACGCTCACCATAGAGTGTATGTTTCATCGCTGCAAACTCCGTTTGAATTGCTTCAATACGTGCTAAACTTTCGGCACCGTAGCGAATATCATCCACAGTTGGTAAGGCTTGCATTGTAAATGTGACTTCCGTTTTATTTCCTGCTTCATCTGTAGCCACAACGGTATAGGTTTTAGCTTCATGTGTTGCCGGAATTTCATATTTCTCATCTACTGGCACACCATTAATTGTTACCTCAGCGATGTTTGTGTTATCACTCACTTGCACAGTTCGATCAATATAATAATTACCGTTCGCTTCAACTCCAGTAATGACTGGCGCAATCGTATCGGCTTTTGCTTCAGCTTTTTCAATTGCAAAACTATCAATTATCGTCGTTGTTTGTGTCGCTAAATTCATTTCGTGAGCGGTATATGTGAGATAATCACCATCAACACTGATAGAAGCAAAGACAGGATTTTGAATGTCTGGTGTGTATGCCAACGGCAAGCCCGTTTCTTGTGGTTGATAAAACTTTGGTCCTGTTGTTCCGGTAATAGCATACACTGTTCCTTGTGGATTCATTGCTGTCTCATAAGTTGCCCCATTGATTTCACGTATTTCTTTGACTAAATCAGTTTCAATTTCACCGTTGACCAAATATTCTGAGCGGGCATAAGTATGATCGTGGCCTTCTAATACAAAATCAATGTCTAATGCTGTCATTAAACTATCAAATTGCTCGCGAATCGCAATCACGTCTGCATCTTTATAATGTGATCCATTTGAATACGGTGCCTTGTGCGTTTGGATTATTTTCCATTTGGCATCTGATTCATTTGCTGTTTGCGTCAACCACTCTACCTGATCAGCTGATAAGGCTTGATCATCACCAAGATTATTCGTGTTCACCACCATGACGAGCACATTACCATAATCAACTTTATAATATGCCCCTGTCTCTAAATCTTGTACTGGTAAGTCTTGAATATTGAAATGTTTTGTGTGAGCCTCACCAGAGTCTTCATGATTGCCACTCGCTGTTACAATCGAGGTATTCATCAAATCTGCTTGTGGCTTATTTAAGAACCATTGCCATTGCAATTCATTTTTCCCATTATCAACCATATCACCAGCATGTGTGGCAAATTTCGCCTCTGGATACAAGCTAAAAGCTTCCTCAACGATTGCTCCCCATTGCTCGTATTCACTTTCAAGCATACTTTGCGTATCAGCAAAATTCAAGAATGTGAACGCATCATCATTTGTTTGTGCTGTTTCAAATGTCGCAGTATCAGTGAAAATACCTGTTGTCGCATCCCCAACACGATAATAGTATGTTGTCCCCGGTTGCAACCCATCAATCACGACCTGGTGGCGTGCGACTTCTTTATCTTTCGTAATCGCAATAATTCCTAAATCAATCGTCGGAAATGATCGCTTTACTATTTCTGAATCAGCATTGATGCTCGTGGCATGCGTAAAGTCAATTTCACCATTTGCTTGTGTGACTACTTCATTCGCTTTAACAAATTGAATTTCATTTGTTGGAACATTTTTCCCTGTATACCAACTAAATGCTTTTTGTGTTGTCTCGTCAGCACCAAAGGTAACAGCAACTGAATGTGGCAATAAACCATTGCTGATTGATGGTGCTTGTGGCTGAACACCTTCATACGTTAAAATTCGTGCTGCCCCATCAATTGCATCATCTTGCGTATCATCACCAGCTAAACCATAAATTAAATCCCCAATTAAAACACCCATTTGCTTTTCAAAGCTTGGCGTAATATACGCTCCTAAATATTCATCAAGTGGTTGTTTAATCACATCAACAAGGTTAATCCCCAATTTATCAAGGGCATTATACAGTGACTTATCTTTGCCTAGTAACATATTAATTGCCAACTGTAAAAATTTATCCGTTGTCAACGTTGTGACATCTACTTCTACTTTGTTCAATAAAGTAGGAATCAACTCAAGTAACGAACCGATGACATTATCAATCAACTCTGAAATTCCTTCACCAGTCTGTAATTGATCCAATAACTCTTGTGCCCACCCTGAAAGGTCTTCTGCACCAAGAAAATGATCAATTAAAAATAAATTCAAGACATCTTGTAAAGTTTTATCCTCACCTGCACTTGATTCAAAAACAGTGATATTTAAAATATTGGTAATTAAGTTTTGAATTTCACCATTTAAAACTCCGGCATCCAATACTTGCTCGTCAATTTTTTTGACAATATCTTTGATAAAAGCTTCTAGAGTAAATTCTGCTCGGACGTTGTTTGCGCTATCTAGTGCAGTCATCACTTGCGTTTTCGCATCATACTTAAACGTCAGTTTCCCATATTCAGCCGTTTTGATTTGCTTTCCATCAAATGCTTGAGCGAGCGATGCTGTCATTTCTGTGAAGAACGCTGGTGTATCTTGCTCTTCAATGAGTGGAGCAATGTGTGTTTGGGCATATGTCGCGAGTGCCGCTACATCTTCTGAGGTTTGACTAGCATGTGCAATCACATCATTCACATCTGCCGCTCCAAAGATAAGTTCATATAAATTGATTTCAGCTAAGCTATTTACGAGTGATTCCAGAGCACCACCTAATTTAATTTGTAAATATTGGCTATCTTTGTAAATCGAGTCGTAAATGTAGGTTTGTAAATCAGCAATATTTTCTGTTGCTTTGACACTCTCAGAACGAACATGCACAGTTTCCTTGATTGTCTCCTCACCGGCCTTTTTTGTTTCCTGCTTCGTGAACTCAACTGTACGTACTGGTGAACCATATGACGGTGTTGCAGCTGTTTCTATATCATAAATCGTATTTCCTGTTGGCGTCGTAAACTCCGCGATATCATTTTCATGCATGTGTCCAGTAAAGACATACCGTAACCCCGCATCTGCCAAACGCGTAGCAACCTCTTCATAATTATTGATGATGGCATCACCAACGGCTAATTCTGAAGATAATGCGTGTGGCAAAAGTCCTTGGTGCATCATAGCAATAACCGTTTCACCATTCGCCTCGGCTTCTTTAATTTGTTGTTCGGCCCACTGCAATAAATCTTCATTGAAGCCGGCACCATTCATTTTTATTTGACCATTCGCATCTGTTGTAAACAGTTGTGAATTCAGGGCTAAGATGACATATCCTGATTTTGGGCGAGCTACGTATGACAGTTCTGGGTGAATTGTTGCATTGACTTCATCAGGATTGTCGCCAAAATATACCGTTTGAAACTGTTGTTGTTCATCTTGATAGCCAAAGTTTGCATATTGCTCTTGATAGGCTTCATACGAAACATGTTCGACTGCTTGTTTATCGCCATTTGGTCCATTAAATGCAAACGCCCCACTATATAAATCATGATTCCCATTGACAACAAACACATCAATTCCTGTTGCTTTTTCAAACTCGTTGAGCAAATATGCTACTTCTTGGGTCCCAATGACTTCACCATTTTTTGTCACATCACCAGGAATTAATAAAATATCCGGATTGCCACTAGCTGCTTGTTTTAAGGCCGCAACAAAAATTTCATCGGCTTCCTTTAAAAGATAAAGTTCTTTCGCCATGTAATTTTGATACTGTTCATTTTCAGTATTTGTCACTAATGCGCTCGGAAAATAATGTGGATCCGACAGGACAGCAACTTTTAAATTATCCAATTCCGTATTTTCCGTCACTTCTGCAGCAAATGCTTGGATTGTTGGTAGTGAATATTGTGAAAATAGTGCCACTGCTGCTCCAACCATGATGGCTTTTTTCCCCTGTTTTTTATATTTCAACATGATAAAATCCTCCTCTAAATTCCATGTCCGGCTTCTGCTTTTTGTTTATTTTCAGTTTTTATTTTTTATTCTTTAAGCTTGAACCTTTGAAATGAGTTTATCATGAAGAAGTTTATTTTCTGTTTATCACTGACTCTTTTCTTGTAATGATTCTGTTGTTTTTTTGTAAAATCAACTTCTTTCTTTTTAGCGTAACGTTGACAAATGGGCTGAAACATTTTAAGCTGTTGTCATCTTGAAAAAAAGGCAATGGTATCACTATGAAATCCTTCCACTTTTTAGTCGCTCCTGATTCCTTTAAAGAATCTCTGAGTGCCCAAGCCGCGACTGCTGCTATCAGTAATGGGCTAGCACGTGCTTTTTCTGGCTTAGAAGCACAGCTCACGATTACACAATTCCCCTTAGCCGACGGTGGTGAAGGCACAATGACATTACTAGCCAATCATTTTGCTGCTACAAAAAACGACATCGAAACCATCGGACCATTGGGCGAATCACGGCACAGTTATTACTTCAGCAATCCAGATTCTCACATTGCAATTATTGAAAGTGCTGAATTGTGTGGCTTACCGCTCGTTCCGCCTTCTAAACGTAATCCCCTGAATACAACGAGTTACGGACTCGGTGTAGCTATCAATCACGCTCTTGCTGCTGGTGCTAAAAAACTATTTGTTGCTTTAGGTGGTTCCGCAACAAACGATTGTGGTATTGGCATGCTTACGGCACTTGGAGCAAGATGTGTCAATCAATATGGACAGATAATTTCTCCTCTGACTGCCCATGATTTAGCAAGCATCTCTCACTGTGATTTGACACCAATTTCAGCAAAATTAATTGGGATTGAGCTTATCGTCTTGTGTGATGTCCAAAACCCTTTACTTGGTCCGCAAGGAGCTAGTTATATTTTTGCACCGCAAAAAGGTGCAACAGCAGCAATGTTACCACTATTAGAGCATAATCTTCACCATTTTAGCCAAATTTTAGAAGCTACTAGTCAAAAATCATTTGCACACAAGCCCCAAACTGGTGCTGCTGGTGGTATTGCTGCCGCTCTCTTCGCACTTGGTGGTCACTTACAAAGTGGCAGTCAATTCATAATTGAACAACTTCAGCTTGAAACACTGCTCCCTGATGTTGACTATATTTTCACTGGAGAAGGCCAAATTGATGAGCAAACATTACAAGGGAAAATCATTTCAGCAATTGTCACGACTGCCAAAAAATTTTCAATTCCCATTATTGTCTTAACTGGTTCAACACAGGCAAACCTCCAGCCGCTCTACGATTCTGGTATTTCTGCTATTTTCGGAATTACACAACAACCTCAATCACTCACAGAAGCACTTACACAAAGTGAAGAGGCCCTAACCAAAGCAGCTGAAAATGTTGGTCGACTGATTCGCACACTTGAAACACAAAAAAACTCCTAATTTTACTTCGGTAAAGTTAGGAGTTTTTTCACTCTAGTCATCTTGCTGTGAAACACTGGTATCATCACTCTGCTTGAAACCTGTCTTAGCCTAGTAATTGTTGAAAATCAAAAATGCTGCACTCATTTTCTTGAGATTCCACCATTTTCTTGTTTTCGTCACAATTACTTTTTCACTTTAATTACTTTGATGTGAAAATCGGCCTCGCCACTCTGCTTGAAACGTGTCTCTACCTTCAGCTTCTTCGTCAAGCTCGTCATTGACTCTTTATATCTCTCAAGCTGTCATGACTACCACTTGAACACCAGCAGCTGATGTTTCCCTTCTCTCTCTGATGAAACACCGGTATCACCACTCTGCTTGAAACCTGTCTTAGCCTAGTAATTGTTGAAAATCAAAAATGCTGCACTCATTTTCTTGAGATTCCACCATTTTCTTATTTTCGTCACAATTACTTTTTCACTTTAATTACTTTGATGTGAAAATCGGCCTCGCCACTCTGCTTGAAACGTGCTTTGTGCTTCAAATCTCGCGAAAACACAATGATGATTATCCACAGCTTATGGTATCATCACTATTCCTTTTTTCGCCTACCGATTTGATGCCAACTTGAAGATTTGTTTTGGCAACGCACTCACCACTCTGCTTTTTTGCGGAATTGGGCTGGTGTTTGTTCGTACTTTTGCTTAAAGCACCGGATAAAATAGGAAACATTATCAAATCCATACGTACTCGCGAGTTCCGTAATAGGGCGATCACTCTGAATAAGTGCTTGTGCTGCTCGTTCTAAACGGTAGTTATTAATATATTCAATACACGTCATGCCTGTTTCTTGTTTAAAAAAGCGTGCAAAATGAAACTCACTGTAATTTGCAACTTTCGCAAGTTCGTCTAAACTCAATGGTCGATGGTGATACTTTTCAATATAAGCGATAACTTCTTTAATTGTTTTGACTTTTTTTCGTTGCATTGCACTGAGCTTTGGGAGCGTCTTCGTATACCCATGCCGGAAGAGTTGCATGACAAAAAGTAATAAGTGACTTTTAATTTCTAATTCATATGCAAGTGGCTTCTCGCGATAACTTGCTAGTATTGCTATTAAATGCTGTTGTAGTTGCTCATAACCGGCAGCATTAGGTTGAATATAGGGCTTAAAACTCATCTTTTCTTGTTGAATGGGCTCAATATATGTTAAATACCCCCGATCAAGAACTGATGCACTTAATAAATTCAAATCAAAAACAAACGCCCAAACTTGAACATCTTCACCTTCAACCTCTTGAAAGTGATGGAGTTCACCTTTAGGAATTACTAAAATTTCTCCGGCTTGTAAATAATAACTTTGAAAATCAGCTTGGCAACGAATCTTGCCTCTCTCAACATAAATAATTTCCATTTCTGGATGCCAGTGCAGATGACCTTCCCAAATCCCACAACTTAAGTTAATGGCATAGATTTGAAAGGGAAATAAGCTTTCGCCATGGACAACTGCTTCTCGCATTGATGATTTCGCCATAAAATGTCCCCTTTTTCCGCAAAATTGTGTGATTTTTGAGCAGTTTTAGCCAAGAATCCTCTTTTTATTTATAGTATAGTATGAATTGCAAAAGCGCAAGTCTTGTTTTTGATTAGCTTTCTCATGTATATGGATTGCGCTTTTGCTTGCTGATAAAATGAAAGGAGCTTTCTTTATGGCTCATTTACGAGATTACTCTTATAAAACGCTGGCAATGATTACTTGGCCACTTTTTTTTGAATTATTTTTCTACATGTTTATGTCGAGTGCCGATACTTTCATGTTGAGTATGTATTCTGACTCTTCTGTCGCTGCGGTCGGTATGGCGAATCAGGCCTTATTCTTTGTTTCTGTGATGTTTAACTGTGTAGCGATGGGAACATCCGTACTCATGACCCAAAACTATGGCGCAAAACGCCCTGAGGCAGCCAAAAAAATTGCTTCAATGTCAATTTATGTCAATCTTGCTTTTGGTCTTTTCATTAGCCTCCTCATTTTCACGTTTGGTGGCTTCTTACTCAAATTTATGAATACACCAGCAGAAATCTATGAAACTTCACATAGTTACTTGAAGATTGTGGGATCAATGCTCTTTTTAGCTGCTCTCGGTCCCGTTTCAAGTGCGATTTTACGGAGTAGTGGCGATACAAAGACACCGATGAAAATTGTCCTCTTTGGAAATGCCTTAAATATTTTAGGAAATGCTTTATTTATTTTTGGCTTATTTGGCTTTCCCGCAATTGGTCCCGTTGGAGTCGCACTTTCAACCGTCTTTGCTCGTTTTGTTCAAGTCATTATTGCCTTTACGATTATTTTTACTCGTTTGAAAATTTCTTGGCGCTTCCAGTTTGATCGCCATTCATTCAAAAACATTTTAGCCATCGGCGTTCCCGGTGCCCTTGAACAATTTTCTTACAGTGGTTCTCAAATCTTCTTAACTGCTTTTGTTGCGACACTTGGCGTTGCTAGTATTACAACCCGAACATATGTGAATAACATTACTATGTTTGTGTATTTGTTTGCAGCTTCTGTATCCCAAGCCAATGAATTGATGGTTGGTCATATGGTTGGTGCACAACTCAAAGATCTTGCTTATAAACGTGTCTTGCGAGTTGATTTGATTGCACAAAGCGTTTCTGCTGTTCTTGGATTTGCTGTTTTTGCGGCTGGTCCACTCTTATTACCAATTTTCACTTCTGATCCTGATGTCATTGCTCTTGGTCAACAAGCTATGTTAATTATTGCGATTTTAGAACCTGGGCGTGCCATGAACCTAGCATTTGTTGGTGCCTTACGTGCCACTGGTAATGCCCGTGTCCCAATGGTTGTTGGAATCTTAGGGATGTGGCTCATTGCTGTCCCTGTTGCCTATATTCTTGCGATTCCGCTCGGCCTTGGTTTAATCGGTATTTATATCGGTATGATGGCTGATGAATGGGTGCGTGGCTTAGCATTTTTGGTCATCTGGCGTCGGAAAAACTGGATGAATCGTTCGAATATTCAACTTCGCTCTGAAGAAGAAATTATGCAACAAGATGAACTTGGCGTTGTGCCAATGGCATAAGCGAGTATTTCCCTCATCCCATCCCCCAACAAAAAAACCCGTCAAAAGTGTGATGAACCCAATTATTTGGACAGTATAAAATTTTAAGTAAGTAAGGATTGATTTCTGTATTGAACAGGAGTCAGTCCTTTTAATTTTACCGAAATACGTTCGGTATTGTAATACTCGATATATGTTTCAATTGCGAGTTGTAAATCTTCCAGTGTTTCAAACTCATTTTCATGACCAAAAAACATCTCGTTTTTTAAAAGGCTAAAGAAATTTTCCATTGGAGAATTGTCCAGACAATTCCCTTTACGAGACATAGATTGATGAATTCCTCGATTTTGTAACGCCTCACGATATTGCTGCATTTGATATTGCCAACCTTGATCAGATTGGAAAATCAAGCCTTCTAAATTTTCATACTGTTCAAGTGCTCCAGTTAACATTGTCATTGTTTGTTCAAAGTTAGGTGATGTTGAAATATTTACCGAAATAATATCGCGTGAATGTAAATCTAAAATTGGTGATAAATAGAGTTTTCCTGCCGCAATCTTAAACTCACTGACATCTGTTGACCAGATTTGATTTGTTTGTGTTGTTGTGAATTTTCGTTGATAATATGTTACATTTTTCTTCTCATCGACAACTTTTTCAAGCAAGAGATTTTTACACGTTCCATTTAAATCACCTTGATACGAATTGTAACGTTTCTTTGTCTTTGGGTGTTTTCCATACAACTTCAACTCACTCATAATCCGTTTCACTCGCTTATGATTGATTTTAAAACCTTTATTCTTTAATTCAAGCGCAATCCGGCGGTATCCATATCGACCTTCATGATAGTGAAAGAGTGCTTTAATTTCCTCGATTAGTTCCACTGTTTCAGCACTTACCGTTTTATTTCGTTGGTAGTAAAATGTTGAACGACAGATTTCAATGACTTTCAGAACCATTTCAAGTGGATATTTTTGCCGTAACTCATTGCCTAGTTTTACTTTTTCAGCGGTTGTTGGCTGCGTTTCTGAATTACGGCTTCTAACTTTTTTAAGTACTCTACTTCCAACTCTAAGTATAAATTTTTATTTTCTAAATATTTGATTTTTTCGCTTTCAGTCATTTGTTCGTATTTTTTGGTTGGTTTTTTCATAGTAGCTCGTCTCCCTTTGGTTTTCTCTACTATAACATATCCTTCCAATTTATACTGCCTTATCCAGTTACATAACATTCCACGACTAAGCAAACCGTATTCAACTGCTGTGCTAATAAGCGATTTTTGATGAACCAACACTTGATCAATAATTTGTTGTTTCGTTTTCGGATCATAGTATGTTTTACATTTTTTATCCAAAATTTCTATTCCGTGGTGGTTTAGTAATCTTATCAAATATTCAATGTTCTTTCTATTTATTTTATATACTAGCGCTAATTGACTTATAGCTTCTCCTGATTTATATCTTGTATACATTTCAATTCGTTGTTCTTTTGTTAATTTCGCCATATAAAAACACCCCATTATTTGTGTCCAAATAATGGGGTGCATCGCAAAGTTGACGGGTTTTTTTGCGATATTTTATCGTAAATAGTATTCACGAATTTGACTATAATTCAATAATTGTAAAATGACATGTTGAAGCTCTGGTGTTTCTCCTTGTAATAAACAATTTGTCGGTAGTGCAGCAAAACGAATTCGGCCATCAACGAGTAGATCAGGACTTTCTTCAGCAATTTTTGCAAGTAATGCTTCAGTAATCATCTTTTCATCACGACGTTTCGCAAGACGACCATTATGCCAAAGTACATATTCTTCCGTTTCGCGATTTAAGTCCGCACTCCGGTTTAAATCAAGTTGTAAAACTTGATAGCTTTCTCGTTCATCATCAAACAAACAATATAAAGCCGTTGTCTGTTTATTACCAATCGTAGCTACTGCCACCAAGAATGAGGCAATCTGGTAGTTTCCAGCTTGATCATGAATCAAAAGCGTCCGATAATGTCCTGCTGGTGCTACACCTTGAATGTGACTCTCGCGCAATTCTCGTAATCCCAAATCTTGAACTAGCGTCACTGCTTGCTGTGTCAATGGTGAAAAGTGGCTTTGGCTATCAAAAAGTGCTTCTGCCAGATTCACGACAACAGGTACAAGCTCATCTTTGACACTTGCCCCAATTGTGTACCAATCTTGTTCATAATCTAATTGACGTAAATATTCGCTTTGTTGGAGTTGCTCTAAGTTTTGGCGAACAAATGGCTTTGTTTGCTCTTGGAGTCCCGCTTTCTCAGGAATAAGCTGGGCATAAGGCTGTAATTCACATGGTTCGTAGTCCGTTCCAAGTTGATTTAATTGAGCAAAATAAACAGTTGTTCCATTCGTTAAAAGTAAGTAACGACTCCCAAGTTCCATTGCTGATTCGTGAGCTTTTGTATACATGCTCGGCAATAATTCTTGGTGCTGATTACTACATCTCACATAGATAAGTGGTTTTAATTTTCCTTGGCGATAATACTCGACGACAAAGTCTCCTACTCGCTCTGAGGGAATACGATATGTACGGAATGGCATTGCACTCTGAATCATCGTTGTTGGTACGGTAAGCGTCGTCACTAAGTATGTCCCGATATATTGTTTTAACGTTTGAAAATCATTGATTGGAACAAAACGTTTCTGCCAGATATCAAGATAATGTTCTTCTTGCTGATGCATATATATTTTTGGTGCTGGTGCTGTTGCTAAATTGGGTTGGAGCTTCTCCATGCTATTCCCTACTTTCTTCTTTTATTATTTTTAACGCTTCGGATTCTGCTAATGGTTTTGAGAAATAGTACCCTTGAATGGCATCAACGCCGGATTGCTGTAAAAAGGCAAGTTCTTCAGCACTTTCCACCCCTTCTGCTAAAATTGGCAGTTGTAATGAATGGACAGCGTCAATCATCATCTGTACCAATGTGCGATACTGGGAACTCGTTGTCAATTCACGAATAAAACTCCGATCAATTTTGACTTTTGAGAGTGGCAGTTTCACTAAATAATTTAATGATGAGTATCCGATGCCAAAATCATCGAGTGAAATTGTCATACCAAGATCTCGAAGTTGCGCAAGTTTGGCAACATTCGCTTCGATGTCCTCAAGTAAAACTGTTTCTGTTATTTCCAATTCAAGTAATTCGGGAGCAATCCCAACTTCTTGTAATAACCGTTCCACCATACTCACAAAATTATCCGCCATCACTTGATGGGCAGAAATATTGATTGCGACACTGAGTGGTCGGTCATGTTGTTCATTGATTCTTTTGGCGAACTGCATTGCCTTACGCATGATATATTCACCCATTTCATGAATCAGTTGCCCTTTTTCAATTAATTCAATCATTTGTAATACCGTTAAATACCGATATTTATCACTTGACCACCGAAAGAGTGCTTCAAAACCAATCAACGTTTTTTCACATGTATATTGTGGTTGATAAAATAAAATCACTTCTTCTTTGCTGAGTGCCGATTTAAAATCTTGACTAAATTCTTCATACAAACGTCGCTTAGCATCGAGGCTTGGCGTATAGAAGCAAATTTTATTTACTCCCATTTTTTTAGCCGCTTGGCGAGCTGTTTCCCCGCGGAGAATAATCTCATCAATTTGATCATGACTCATAGCTTGTTGAACAATTCCGACACGAAGTGAAATATGATAACTTTCATTATTTTTGAGAATTGGTCGTTCTAATTTTTCAAGTATTGTCTCAACATGTTGCTGTAACATCTCGATTTCCTGTTGTGTCTGCATTGCTGTTAAAATTGTAAATTTATCACCATCATCACGGACAACAAGCGCTTGTGGGAAAGCAATTTGCAGCCGTTTTGCTAATGTTTGTAAAACTAAATTTCCCATTGAATGACCATACTGATCATTAAACCGTTTAAAATTATCAATATCAAAAAAAATCATGGCTGCATGCTGTGGCTTTTGATAGTGAGTGTGTAAATGTTGGTATAACCCACTACGATTCATAACTCCAGTTAATGTATCTTCGTAGGCTAATTTTTCCATGATGGCTTCTTGAGCGACTGCTTTGGTAATATCTCGTAAAATCACAATAATGCCTTCTGTTTTTTTATCGATGCCAAAGAAAGGGGCTTTATGAAACTCAAATATTCGCTCACTACCATTTTTGAATACTTTTGCCCGATAGATAATCGGCTCACCTTTTTCTAACACTTGCAAGTCTTGCTTGCGAATACGTTCACGATCTAGTGTACTCGCGACAAATTTCGCATCATAAACACTATCACCAATATGAATTGGTTGATCAACATGTTGCTGGTACTTCGAATTCATATTGATTAATTTACCTTCACGATCACGAATACACACGGCAAAAGGCAAGTTTTCTAACACTTTTTCAAGTTTATTTTGCTCATTGATCGCATCAGTAATATCTTTTGCAATTCCGATTGTGCCAATGACACTCGCTGTCTCGTCAATAACTGGTGCTTTATACACATGAAATTTGCGATAACCAAGTTTTCCAGGAATCATCTCATCAAATACAATTTGTTGCCGCTCATTCATCACTTGCAAGTCAAATTCTCGACAACGTTCACCAATTTGTCCATCCCAAACGTAGGCATCACCACGTTGATAGATTTCAGACATCGTTTTTCCACAATGGGTTTGAAAATGTTGATTTGCCCGAATATACTGGCTCTCTGTATTTTTAAACCAAGCCATATACGGAATATTCTCTAATAACGTATTGAATTGTAGTTCAGTGCTTGCTGCTTCTTCTAGCAACATTTGCCATCGCTGTCCTCGTTTTTGACAAATTTGCCATTGTTGATGTGTGAATGGTTGGTATAGATAATCAACATAATTGCTTGTATTTTCATATGTTAACACTGATGTCATATCATTAGAAAGCACAATGAAAATCCACTGTGTTGGCTGAAGTTTTAGATTTTTAAAATGTTCGATTGCGCGTTGATTGACGATAACAATGTCATACATTGTAATTGTGTGTGTATCAACCGTCGTGGCATCTTGAAAATCTAAAATGTGTTCCGTTTCTAAAAAGGTAAAGTCTTGCTGTGTCTCTAACACATCTATCAATAAAATTTTCATAATTCCCCATCCTCTAACACATCATCTATCTTGAATTATTAGCTTTATTTTATCATATTTTCGCGATTGACTAAACACTGAGAATGAAAAAAAGCCTGAAGTTTAACAACTTCAGGCTGGCATCGAACTGGTAAGCAGTTATTAGCGAATCTCTTTGATACGAGCTGCTTTTCCACGTAATGCACGTAAGTAGTATAGACGTGCACGACGTACTTTACCACGACGTAATACTTCGATTTTTTCGATTTTTGGTGAGTGTAATGGGAAGATACGCTCTACACCAACGTTGTTCGAAATTTTACGAACTGAGAACGTTTCTTGGATTCCACCGTGTTGACGTTTAATAACAACACCTTCGAATACCTGGATACGCTCACGTGAACCCTCGATGATTTTAACGTGTACTTTTACAGTATCCCCAGATTTGAATGTAGGGATGTCAGTTTTTAATTGTGATTCCACAACTTTGTTCATTAATGCTTGCATGTTTGCACGCTCCTTCTAATCTAAAACATACGTAACAAAACCTGTTTGCGTTTGCCAGCGGTACATTCGTAATGTATGACTCTATTCGTCACCAAAATATTATATCATAATAATGTTATTTTTCAAGTTTTTCTTGATAAAAAACTACTTTTTTTGCACTGATGACGACACTGTTAAAAATGGTGCAATCAATTGTTGTTCATCAGCTGTCAATGTTATATTGGCCAGTAAATCTGGACGCCGCTTGGCTGTACGGATCAATGCCTGTTCATGACGCCATTGTTCGATATTTTTATGGTGTCCACTTAAGAGTACGTCTGGTACTGCCATTCCCTGATAGTCAGCTGGACGTGTATAATGTGGATACTCCAACATTCCCATACTAAATGAATCATTTGCATGAGAATCGTGTTCAATCACATCATCAAGCAAACGCACGACCGCATCGGTGACAACCATCGCCGCGAGTTCGCCTCCGGTTAAGACATAATCACCGATTGATAGCTCATCATCTGCTAAATGCTCGACAATTCGCTCATCAAACCCTTCATAATGCCCACAAACAAGAATTAGATGCTCTTCTTGCGCGAGTTCTTCAGCAATTTTCTGGGTAAATGGACGACCTTGCGGTGTCATCAAAATCACTTTTGGTGTACATTCACTCTGTGCTTTTAAGTCGGCAACCGCATCAAAAATCGGCTGTGGTGTCAGCACCATACCGGCACCTCCACCGTATGGATAATCATCAACCTTATTATGTTTATTTGTTGTATAGTCCCGAAAGTTAACAACGGCAAAGTCAACTTCACCTTTTTCCTGTGCTCGTTTCATAATTGATTCATGTAAAACACCTTGGAACATTTCTGGAAATAAACTTAAGATTTCAATTTTCATCCTAATAACCCCGGCACTGGAATAATAACTACTTTTTTCGCTTCAACATCAATGCTATCAACAAAGTCATCAACGTACGGTACAAGTACATTTGCTTGGCCCTTACGTTTAATGACCCAAACATCATTCGCTCCAGTTTCCATAATATCAGCGACTTCACCAATGACTTCACCGCTTGTTGTTACTGCTTGGCATCCAATAATATCTTCATAATAAAATTCATCAGCTGCTAACACATCTTCTTTTTTATCTTTAGCAAATTTAACAATCATTGTTTTAAATTGTTCGACAAGATTGATATTTTCTAATCCTTCAAAAACAACTTGATCAAAGTTCTTGTGTTTACGGTGTGATTTTACAACAACCGTTTCAACTAATTCATTTTTACTGTTGAAAATATATAATGTACTTCCTTTTTTAAAACGTTCTTCAGCAAAATCAGTTGTTGCCATAATCCGAACTTCTCCACGAATCCCGTGTGTATTGACAATTTTCCCGACACGTACATATTCCATATCTTTTGCCACCTTTCTCTGTTCCTTGTTTTAACTATTTTACCATCATTGAAAAGCATGTAAAACCTTGTTACCACTTATTTTTAAATTCTTATACTCTAACACGTCTCCGTCTTCGTAAAGCTATCAGAAATTCCAAGCCACTCATTTCAATTCTCCCTGAAAATGAGTGGCTTTCCACATCTGTACGCTTTCCGATACTTCCTTTGGTTGCTTTGATGAAGTACCGACGTCAAACGCTCACTTGGCTCGGCATGCTTCCACCTTCTACTTCTTTGCCAAGCTCGTCACGGCGACTTTTCGTTTTACTGTCCCAAAGTCTGCCCTGACTACCACTTGGACACCAGAAGTAGATGTTTCCTTAAAATCCTTTTTTGAAACACCGGTGTCAGCACTTGGCTATAACACGCCTCTACCTAGCGATAGCTGAAAATCGTTTCATTGTGACCAAGTTATCATAACCTGCCAAATGAAACTTATTTTCGTCGCTATCGCTTTTTTACCTTAAATAATTGGGTGTAAAAATCGGTATCAGCGCTCAGCTTATTTAACGTGTTTCATGCTTCAAGTCTCGTGAAAACGCAACAAATGTATGAATAACTCTTCTCACATTTATTCCTTTTTTCACATACCGACTTGATGCTGTCTAATATCCTTTTTTGACAGCACCGCATTCAAGCACTCACTTGGCTCGGCATGCTTCGCACTTCACTTCCTTGCCAGACATCTTCATCAATTTGACTACCTTTGTGCAATTTCTGAAGATTTTCTGGCATCTGGAAGTGATTTTACCTTAAATACTTGGTTTGTAAAACCGTGCTCAGCACTTGGCTATAAAAAAAGCCACCTTGTGGGTGGCTTTTAAAATTCCTCAATGTTAATCTTCACCCGTTTGCCTAGTTGCTTTCCTGCACCTTGCGCGATTGTTCGGATGGCTTTCGCCATTTGTCCGTTTTTCCCAATCATTCGCCCCATGTCCTCTTTATTCACTAAAAAGTGAAAATTGATTTCTTGTTCATTTGCTGTCGGCATCTCGCGAACGGTTACACTCTCGGGATGTGAAACAACACTTAACGCGAGTGTTTCTAGCAATCCTTGAAGTTGATTATGATTCATATATTGATTATTTTCCTAATTTCATTTCGTGGAATTTTTTCATAACTCCAGCTTGTGAAAGAATGTTACGAACTGTATCAGTTGGTTGTGCACCATTTGATAATAATTCTAATGCTAATTCTTCGTTAATTGTGATTTGTGCTGGCTCAGTAACTGGGTTGTAAGTTCCTAAAGTTGCTAATACTTTTCCATCACGACGTGAACGAGAATCTGCTGCTACCACACGGTAGAATGGTGCTTGTTTTGCACCCATGCGTTTTAAACGTAATTTAACTGCCATAATTAATGACCTCCGAGTTTGTTTTTTTTTATCAACATTGATTATTTTAGCGGTTTTTTGGAATACTGTCAAGGCTTTTTACTTAACACCCGCTTTATTTTTATTTTCTCATTTTACGACGCTTTTTTCAAGCATTTTCTTATTTTTCTAATGTAATCTGCGTTGTTGACCCCAAATCGTGAATAAGCTTCAGTGTCCACTGCATATTTGCATTATTGATCGGCGAAACATTCACTTCCCATTGATAACTATTTTGGTTAATACTCGTGACAACGACTCGGATTGGAACAAATTGATCACGACTAAAGTCTCGAATATACAATTGCCATGGTTGCAGTCCCGTTTTACTTTTCGCCAAAATAAACTGCCACGGCTCATCAGCTGCTATTTGAAGCCATTCTTGATAGACTTGAGAATAAACTTGTAAGTCTTCGGTAAAACTCACTTCAAAAACATCATATGTATAATTTTTCGTCGGGACATTGGCAAGTTCTTCCGGCAGAAAAAATATTTCTGCTAAATTTGAGTATTCCCACTGACTCAAGCTAATCGCTTGTTGATTTTCTATTCGCATCGTTAATTGTTGCTCTAAAATTTTTTGTTCAATTGTATCCTTTAAAATAACCTCTTTAATACACGTGATGTCAAAACATTTATTCGTCACTGTATTATGAACATACATTGTGAATCCGCCAGCTAAAGCGACGCCACCAAGTAAGCTGAGTAGCTTCATAGTTGGATGGGTAATAATCGCTTCACTCATCTCCGGTTGACTTCGACTGAGGCGATCAATAATTGTTCGTCCCGTTAACAAACCTGCCGCTGCATTCACAAGGCTAAATAATCCAATACTTACGATATGAAGTGAGATACCAAAGAACGCACGAAAAATAACCGTTGTCGTATTGAATTTTTGCAAACTTATTTGCATAAAGTACTGTCCGATTGTTCGATGAAACAGCAGATATCCAATTGTTTCATACAAAATATAGATGAGTGGAAACAAAAAGACAAAGTAGAGACCAAGGCTATATTCATTAACAAATAAAACAAATTCTAGCGCATCAACGTTCGTACTTACCCAATGGACACTCTCATTATAAGCAATGACACTTAACCAAAATACAAACGGAAATAAAAAAATGACATCGAGCACAACTGCTAACATTCGCCGTAATTGTTGAAACACTGCTTCCACCACCTTTCTTTTTCTAGTATAACAAAGAAAAAAGGTGAACCATAGCTTTTTCGGTTCACCTGTCTCTTAGCTTTAATTCTTAAAACGGAAAGCCACCTTTTCCGCCTTTACCACCCATTCCTGGGAAGCCACCTTTGCCACCGAGCCCTGGAAGACCACCAAGCCCTGGTAATTTTCCGCCGGCTGGCATATTTGGCATTTGTCCGAGATTTGGCATCCCTTTTTTGCCTTTTTTGCCTTTTTTACCACCTGGCATTTGGTTCCCCATCATTGAACTCATTTGCTTCATCATTTTCTTCGACTGTTCAAATTGTTTTAAAAGACGGTTAATTTCTGGTACACCACGACCACACCCTTTGGAAATTCGTAGCTTACGTTTATGATTCAGTAAACTTGGATTTTTGCGTTCTTCTGGGGTCATCGAATAAATAATTGCTTCAACATGAGCCATTTGCTTTGGATCAATATTCACTTTATCTAATCCCATTTGACCAGCACCTGGTAGCATCTTTAAAATTCCTTCTAGCGGGCCAAGTTTTTTCATTTGTTGCATTTGTGCGAGGAAATCTTCTAAATCAAATTGTCCGCTCAACATTTTCTCAGTTGATTTCATTGCGACATCTTCATCAAGATCTTCTTGGGCTTTTTCAATTAAGCTGAGGACGTCTCCCATTCCAAGGATTCGCGATGCCATTCGTTCTGGATAGAATGGTTCTAATGCAGCTAATTTTTCACCAGTACCGATGAATTTGATTGGAATACTCGCCATTTGACGAATTGAGAGTGCTGCCCCCCCACGTGCATCACCATCTAATTTTGTTAAAATTGCCCCACTTAAACGGAGGTGATCATGGAAATGAATTGTCACATTAATCGCATCTTGTCCTGTCATCGCATCGACAACCAGTAAAATTTCGGTTGGATTAATTTCCGTTTTAATTGCTTGAAGCTCATCCATCAAGGCTTCATCAATATGAAGGCGTCCAGCCGTATCGACTAAAACATAATCACACCCTTGTTCGACTGCAGCAGCAATCCCTTGTTTCGCAATTTCTACTGGTGAGACGTTCGTTCCCATATCAAAAACTGGAACATCAAGTTGACGTCCTAGCGTCTTTAACTGTTCAACTGCGGCTGGACGATAAATATCGGCAGCAACAAGCATTGGTTTTCCATTGAGACGTTTCCGAATATGATTCGCTAATTTTCCTGTTGAAGTTGTTTTCCCCGAACCTTGTAATCCGACCATCATAATAACTGTTGGACTCGTTGGTGCTTTCAGTAACGGAACATTTTCCGCTCCCATTAATTCTGTTAATTCATCATTAACAATTTTAATCACTTGTTGGGCTGGTGTCAGTGAGGTCCAAACCTTTTCACCAATTGCTTTCTCTTTCACTGTTTGCATGAAAGATTTAACAACGATGTAGTTGACATCGGCTTCTAGCATTGCCAAACGTACTTCGCGTAAGGCTTGGTCAACGTCCTTTTCATCTAATTTCCCTTTTTTTGTCATGTTTTTGAAAATATCTTGTAAGCGATCTGATAAACTTTCAAATGCCATTATAGTTCACGTCCTTCAAATTTATTTAATGCTTGCATAATATGTTGGCTTTGTTGCTGATCACCTGCAGTAATTGCGACTGCCAATTGATCATAATAGTGTGCACGTTGTTTGTTTTTAGCTACTAACTGTAACTTTGTTTCATACATTTCAAGTTGCTGTTCACCGCGCTTGAGTTGATCATGAATTGCTGCGCGACTCACATTTACTTCTTCAGCAATCTCAGCCAATGATAAATTATCACCATAATACCGATCCATATAATCGTATTGTTTTGGTGTTAAAAGCTGTCCGTACAGATCTAACAAGAGATTCATCCGTAGTACTTTTTCTAATTGTAGTTCCATCTTTTTTTCTCCTTTACCAAAACGCGAGCGTTTATCATTTTTACATGCTGATAATCAAGGTTAACTATATCATTTTCTCATCATTTGGTCAATTTTCCCCTAGCAATTTTCCCATAAAAAAAACGCCATTGGCGTTTTTTTAAAAGAGATCTGCAAAGAGTCCGTATAAATAACTTTCGACATCAAATGGTTGTAAATCTTCTGGTTTTTCCCCTAAACCAATAAACTTGACTGGTGTTCCTAAATCAGCACGAATCGCTAAGACAATCCCACCTTTTGCTGTTCCATCAACTTTTGAAAGAACCACGCCAGTGATTGGTGTTACTTCGGTAAATGCTTTCGCTTGGCTTAAACCATTTTGTCCCGTTGTTGCATCAATGACTAGTAAGGTTTCATGTGGTGCCCCTGGTAACTCACGTTGAATAATACGATTAATTTTATCAAGTTCATTCATCAAATTTACTTTATTTTGTAAACGGCCGGCAGTATCACACAAAACAATATCGATACCTTCCGTTTTAGCTCGATGAATTGCATCAAACATAACGGCAGAAGGATCACCATTTTGCTTTGTTTTTACCACTTCAACACCAAGGCGGTCTCCCCAAACTTGTAATTGATCAACAGCCCCAGCTCGGAATGTATCTCCGGCTGCCATGATGACACTTTTCCCTTCCACTTTAAAGCGGTGCGCCAGTTTCGCAATCGTTGTCGTTTTCCCGACACCATTGACACCGACAAATAAAATTACAGTCGGTCCTGTTGCTTGTAAATTTAATCCTGGTTGATCTTCGCCATTACGGTGATAAATTTCGTACATTTTTTCGACAATGACTTCATTTAACTCTTTTGGATCACGGACATTTCGGACTTTGACTTCGTGTCGGAGTTGATCAGTTAATTCCATTACCGTTTGGACCCCAACATCGGCCATAATGAGAATATCTTCGAGTTCCTCAAAGTATTCCTCATCTACTGTCCGGAAACGGGCCATTAAATCATTAAATCCTGTGAGCAATCCTGATCGTGTTTTTCCCATTTTATCATGATAGTTATTCGCGCGTTGCTCTTGGAGTGATTGCGTGGCTACTACTGGGGATTCTTCCACTGGTGTTGGTGTTGGTGCTACCACTTCAGTTTCCTCAGTTTCGTTACTCCAATCATAATACACAACATCTGTTGCTTCGTGAGTATCTGCTTGTGACAAGGTCGGATCAGGTATTGCTACCGGGGCTTCAACTACTAACTCATTCGTTGGTTCCGTGACAATTACACGAGATTCAACTTCTTGTTGAACAGGTTCTTCAGTTTGCGGTGTTTGAAACATTTTTTTGAATTTATTAAATAATCCCATGGAAGCATCTCCTTTTTTTAGCTTTGAATCATTTTTTGTGCTTCATCGAGGCGGACAGACACAAGCGTTGAAATTCCGGCTTGCTGCATCGTTACCCCATATAAAGCATCGGCCATCTCCATTGTTCCTTGACGATGTGTGACGACAATAAACTGTGAGTCTTGGCTATAACTATGCACGTATTTGGCAAAGCGATTAACATTATGTTCATCTAGAGCGGCTTCAACTTCATCTAAAATCGAAAATGGTACTGGACGAACACGAATAATCGCAAATAATAAACAGATTGCAGTTAAAGCTCGCTCCCCTCCTGAAAGTAACGAGAGATGTTGCATCTTCTTTCCTGGTGGTTGGACATGAAGCTCAATTCCACGTTCATCTTCATATTCAGCATCAGTGAGTACGAGACGTGCTGTACCACCACCAAACATTTGCGCAAAAACATCAGCAAAAGCCGTTTGAATTTGGGTAAATGTAGTTTGAAAACGTTGGTTCATTTCTTGATCCATCTCTTCAATGATGGCTAAGAGATTATCCCGTGCTATCGCTAAATCGCCACTTTGCACTTCTAAATCAGTATAGCGTTCTAATAAACGTTCATACTCTTCAATTGCACCAAGGTTCACTGTTCCAAGTCGCTTTAATTGGGTCTGCAATTGGAACACTTTTTCTCGTGCTTGTGCTGGTAATTGTTCTTGGCCAATTTTGGCATCTGCTGCTTCAAAAGTGAGTTGATAATTTTCCGTCAATTGATGTAATTGCGTTTGCAATGTCACTTCAGTTCGATTCATCTCAATTTCTGTCGCTCGCAGTTGTGTACTGACATCTTTGGTTTGAATCCGCAATGCCTTAATTTCAACTTGCTCATTGGCAATTGCTGTCTGCAACTCAACTTTTTGACTTTGTAATCCTTGGAGTTCTTCGCTCTGTCGTGCTAAATCAGCAACCTGATACGCAATCTTCTCATGATGTTCGGCAATTGCCGCAGTCAGTTCTTGCTGTTCTGCCTCAACTCGCTCAACTTCACGTGCTAAACGCTTTTGTTCTTCTTGAAAATGTCGATGTTGTGATTTCAGTTGTAATTTCTGCTCATCTTTTGCGGCTTTATGTGTTTGCACACCAACAAGATCAAATTTGACTTGTTGTAATTTAGCTTCGGTAAGCGTCAATTTTTCTTGTTGTGTTTGCACAGCTTGTTCTTCAGTCATGATTGTTGCACTGAGTGCTTCAATTTCTGTCTGTAACGTCTCAAGTTGATGCCTTTGCGTTAATAAACCATTGCGTTGGTTGTTTTGTCGTCCACCAGTAAATGATCCACCAGCATTGATGACTTCACCATCAAGCGTGACGATTTTCACTCGATAATTGAGTTGTTTCGCAAGTGGCATTGCGAGTTGTAAATTTTCCATCACAACTGTTTGTCCAAGTAAATAGTCAATAATTGGTTGATATGCAGGATTTGTCTGCACGATTTGACTCGCCAGCCCAATAAAACCCGGTGCTTGTTGGGCTTTATTGACTAAATCATGAGCTAATGTCCGCGGTTTCATCGTATTCAGCGGCAAAAATGTTGCTCGCCCTCGTTGCTCACGCTTAAGATAGTTAATTGCTTGTTGGGCATCGGTATCACGTTCAACAATAATATGTTGCAGTGCACCACCTAAAGCTGTTTCTAAGGCGAGGTCATAACGCGAATCTGCTTCGATTACTTCAACAACAGCACCACAAATTCCTGGTAGTTTTGCTTGTTGCTTCGCCAATAACACGTGTTTCGTTCCAGCATGCATGTTTTTAAAAGAATCCGTAATTTGTTGCAGTGCTGATAATTCTGCTTGCTTTTGTGTGCGACGTTGCTGGTTTTGTCGAACTTGTTGCTGCTCTCGTAGCACCGTTTTGCTTAATTCCGCAGCAAGTTGCGTGTACTCAGTTTCTTGGAGTTGCAGTCGCGTGATTTTTTGTTTAAGGCTTTGATTTTCATCTTGCAATGTTTGCAATGACATCGTAAAGCTCTCAACTTGTCCCTTCATTCGCAATTCGTCTTCTTGATGACGTGTGACAGTCAATTGTAACGTTTGTTGCCGCTCATCTAAGACTCGTTGTTGGGCTTTTTCCGCTTCGAGTTGTTGTGTTGCACGATTAAACTGGTGCTGACTATCGTCAATGTGGTGTTCTAGTTCGCTAATCAATATTTGTTGCTGATTGATTTTTTGTTCCAATTGATCAAGTGCAATGAGTGCTTGAGCATCACTGGCTTGCCATTGTGCTAACTGTGCTTCTAATTGCTGATAGTGAGTATGTTGTTGGCGAATATCGGTTACGAAAACATGCAGTTGTAAATGTTCTAGTTTGGCTTGAATAGCAACATATTCCTTTGCTGTTAAAGCTTGCTTTTCTAAGGCCTGAACCTGAGTATGTAGTTCTTGCATGATATCGTGTACTCGTACGAGATGTTCTTGTGTTTGGCGAAGTTTTTTCAGTGCCTGCTCTTTTCGTGTTTTATACTTTAAAACTTGAGCTGCTTCTTCAAAAATAGCTCGCCGTTCTTGTGGTTTACTATCCAAGATTCGCGCTACTTGTCCTTGTCCGATAATACTAAATGATGATTTCCCAACTCCAGTATCCAAAAAGAGTTGGTGAATATCTTGCAAACGTACTTGTTGCTTGTTGAGTAAATATTCACTCTCACCACTTCGGTACACTCGGCGCGTCACGCTCACTTCGCGATAATCAAGTGGAAGTGTTTGATTGTGATTGTCAAAAACAAGGGTAACTTCCGCAAAGTTTAATTGTCGTTGGCTATCACTGCCTTTGAAAATCACATCATTCATTTTCGCCCCGCGAAGTGTTTTCGCCGATTGTTCTCCTAGTACCCAACGTACGGCATCGACAATATTGCTCTTTCCACTTCCATTTGGTCCAACGATTGCGCTCATCCCTGAAGTGAAATCAATTGTTGTTCGCTTCGCAAAGGTTTTAAACCCATAGAGCTCGAGGCGTTTTATTTGCATAATTTTTTACTCCTTTTGTTCCGTCACAGCCAATTTTGCTAATGCTGCTCGTGCTGCTTGTTGTTCGGCATCTTTTTTTGTTCGACCGTCACCAGTTCCAAAAATAATACCATCTACAATCACATTTGCCACAAAAACTTTCGCATGTGCTGGTCCACTTTCGCTGGCAATTTGATAGACAACATTACGAGTTGCATCAGTTTGCACCAGCTCTTGTAATTGACTTTTAAAATCTTGGTATTCACGTTGGCGAACAGTTGAAACTTCAGGAAAAACGACTTTTTCCAAAATAGTTTGGACAGTTTCAATCCCTAAATCGAGGTAAATTGCCCCAAGTAATGATTCAAAGGCATCGGCAATAATGGCTGGGCGTTGACGTCCACCAGTTTGTTCTTCACCACGGCCTAAAAATAGCATATCGCCTAAGCCTAATGTTGTTGCATAAATGACAAGTGATTCTTCACGAACAATCTGCGCTCGGAATTTTGTCATCTCACCTTCAGCCATTTTGGGATAATGTGTATATAAGAACTTCGAAGTTTGTAACTCTAAAACGGCATCACCTAAAAATTCTAATCGTTCATTACTTTCAAGCACTTGGCTTTCCTCGTTAACGTATGATGTATGCATGAATGCCCGGTGCAATAATTTAACATCTTGAAATGGCAATTCCCACTTCTTCATAAACTGTGTAATTTGATCTCCTGTTGGACGTCCCATTTTCGCCCTCCTCGCTAAACTTCTTTTGTTGTTGCTGTAATTGCTTCAGCAATAGCGGCTGTTAATTCTTTTTCAACGACCATAACCGCCATTGAGAGTGCGCTTGTGAAGGCCTCTGTATCCGAACCACCGTGGGCTTTAATCGCTGGGGCTTTCAACCCAACCATCATTGCTCCACCAATTTTGCGGTAATCTAAGCGATTTTTGAGACCACGTAATGCTGGTTTCATCAAAAGATAGCCAATTTTTGCTGCAAAACGTTGTTTCACTTCTTGAGTTAATACTTCTGTAAAGACTTTTTGCATGCCTTCAAGTGATTTCAAAGTAATATTACCCGCAAATCCCTCACAAGTAATGACATCACAATGACCATCAAACATTTCACGTGGTTCAATATTTCCCACAAAGTTAATTCCAGCTGGTTTGTCAGCTAGTAATTTATGAGCCTGAACATAAATCTCACTACCTTTTTTCGTCTCAGTTCCATTATTCAATAAGGCAACTCGTGGTGTTGGTACATCTAGTAAGATTTTTGCCATTTCTTGTCCCATAATAGCATTTTGAACAATGTTGACTTCTGTCCCATCACTAATCGCACCAAGATCAAGAAAGATTAAATTTTTGCCAGCTGTTGTTGTTGGCATTGTTGAGGCTAAGGCAGGACGGTTAATTCCCTTTAAACGCCCGAGCAATAAAGTTGTTCCTGATAAATAGGCACCTGTATTCCCGCTTGAAATAACGGCATCTGCTTGTTTTTGGCGAACTGCCATAATTGCTTGTGCCATCGACGATTGCTTTTTGACACGCACTGCAGTTGCAGCATCATCATTCCCCGTAATGACATCTTCGCAATGAATGACTTCAATTCGTGTGTGTGGTGTTGGTAAGTATTGGGCAATTTTCTCTTGATCACCGTATAACTTCACTGTTACTTGTGGAAATTTCTCGACGACTTGTAAGACCGCTTCAACCTCAGTTTTCGGCGCCTGATCACTGCCCATCGCATCAACAGCTAATGTATATTGCTTCATAAAATTCGTCTCCTATTCATTGTATTCATCACGCTCCATTATACCATCAATTACCGAGTGACGCAAAGGCGTTAATCGTTTTGCTGATGGCTAGTCAAGACTGGTTCCACATATGCTTGCAGTGTCGGTGTGAGTTTGTGTTGAAAAGCAATCTCATACGCATCTGCTCGGGCAAAATTCAAAATAACTTGATCCTCGATTAAATCGGCGAGTCTAAATTGTGGCAATCCACTTTGTTTCGCACCAAAAAAATCACCTGGTCCTCGAAATTCTAAATCGTACTGCGCAATTTCAAAACCATCTGTCGTCTTTTCCATTACTTCTAAGCGTTCTCGGCTTTCACTTTGACCATCTGGCCCAACAATTAAACAATATGACTGGTGTTCACCACGACCAACACGACCACGTAGTTGGTGTAATTGTGAAAGACCAAAGCGATTTGCATCGTAAATCACCATTACAGTGGCATTGGGTACATTGACGCCAACTTCAATCACCGTCGTCGAAACAAGAATATCTGTTTCATGACGTTTAAATTTTTCCATTACTTCATCTTTTTCGCTAGGTGCGAGACGACCGTGCATCAATCCTACCTGTCGTTTTGGAAGTGTTTGTTTGATATTTTCAAAGAGTGCAATCGCATTTTGCACATCTAACGTTTCCGATTCTTCAATCAATGGACAAACTAAATAGGCTTGTCGTCCTTTCGCAACTTCACGTTCCAAAAAGGCAATGATTTCATTCCAATGTTTTTTGGTCACAACCTTCGTCGTAATTGGTTTTCGCCCTGCCGGTAATTGATCAATAACAGAAACATCCATATCTCCCCAAGCAGTCATTGCTAATGTCCGTGGAATTGGTGTAGCACTCATATAAAGGACATCTACTGCTTCACCTTTATTTCGCAACCGTTGCCGTTGTTTAACACCAAAACGGTGCTGTTCATCGACAACGACACACCCAAGCTTTGCAAAAACAACCGGGTCTTCAATCAATGCATGGGTACCAATCAAAATATCAATCTCACCACTTGCCAAAGCTGCTAACAGTTCTCGGCGTGCTTTCACTTTTGTTGAACCAGTTAAAATCGCAATATTCAAGGATGTTTGCGCAAAAAATTGTTGTAATGATTGATAATGTTGCTGGGCTAAAATTTCTGTCGGGGCCATGAGTGCACTTTGATAGCCACTGCTAACCGCTCCAAACATTGCGAGTGCTGAAACGACTGTTTTTCCACTCCCAACATCACCTTGAAGCAATCGATTCATGAGCCAAGGTGCTTGTAAATCCTGTAAAATTTCTCGAACAACTTTTTGCTGAGCACTTGTAAGTTCAAACGGGAGTGCTGCTTCAAAATCGCGAAGTTGTAAAATATCTAATTGCTTTGGTGTCCCAACTTGTGTTTGTTTTTGACACCGACTTTTTATCGCTAACTTAAGTTCAAACAGAAAGAATTCAAGGTATTTAATTGTTCGTTTTGCATGTTTTAACTGTTGAGCATTTTGCGGAAAATGCAACCATGTCAGAGCATTCGCGAGTGGGATTAATTTATAACGTTCGCGAATGTCATCAGGAAGATATTCCGGTATTTGCTGACAGTAATCTTGCAGTGCTTGAGCGATGAATTCACGAAAATAACTTTGTTTCATCCCCACGGGCAAACTATAAACCGGGACAAATTGTGCGAGTTGTTCTGGTTGATAAGCTTTTATTTCATCAAGTTGAACACTTTGATTTTTGGCTTGATATTTTCCGGTCACTAACACTTGATCACCACTGTGAAACTGTTGCGCTAAATATGCTCTTCCGAAGGCCTGAACAGCAAAAACAATCCCGTATGTTTGGACATTAAACTTGACGAGCACTTTAGCACGTGGGCGACTAATTACGAGGGGACTCACAATCGTCGCAATCATTGTCACTTTTTCGCCATCAATAAATTGATCGATTGGTGTCGGTGTATAATCACCATACCGATACGGAAAGTGCATGATTAAATCACCAACTGTCCGAAATCCAGCATCATTCAAGCGCTGTTGGGTTTTTGGACCAATACCTCGGAGTTGTTCTAACGGAGTAGGAAATAAATTTTCCATTTTTCATCGCTCCTTTCTTTTGTTTCACTATCGCAAAAAAAACCTTATTTGTCAATTCGACACAGAAAAAAAGCTATTTTCCAACGAAAATAGCTTTTTCTTCTTTTATTCAACGGCAAGTAAGTAATGATAGACTGGTTGTCCACCGTATACGACTTCAACTTCGATATCTTCGAATGTTGTTTCTAAATATTCAACAATTGCATCAGTTTGTTCTTCAGTTGCCTCTTCGCCAGAGAAGAGTGTCACTAACTCACTATCTTCATCAATCATTGCTTGTGCTAAGGTTTCGAAAGCTGCTTGTAAACTTGGTTCTGAAGCAACAATTGCTTTCTCAAAAATCCCCATGAAGTCATCAGCTTTAATTTCTAAACCATCGATGTTTGTATCACGAACCGCATATGTGATTTGTCCAGTTTTAACATCTGTAATCCCTAAACTCATCATTTTGGCATTTTCGCTCACATCTCGTTCAACATGATACTTCATCAATGCTGACATTCCTTGAGGAATCGATTTTGTTAACACAACTTCGACAGGAATGTCGACAAGTGCTTTTACTTGCTCAGCGGCCATAATGATATTTCCGTTGTTTGGTAAAATCAAAACAGCATCTGGTTGCATTTTTTCAATCGCTTCTAAGAAATCTTGTGTTGATGGGTTCATTGTTTGTCCACCTTCAATCACATAATGACTTCCCATATCACGGAACATCTTCGCAATCCCACTTCCAGCAGCAACACTAATAACTGCTGTTCCTTCAACCTTCTTTATTTCTGGTTGACGTTCAATCGCATCGTTATTTTCAAACTGCTCTTGCATGTTTTCTGACTTCAGTGTCACAAATTCACCAAGTTTTGACGCTAACGCAAAAACTTCAAATGGTGTTTCCGTGTGAATATGAACTTTCATAATGTCTTCATCCGCAACAACAACGATTGAATTTCCGTACTCTTCAAGAGCAGCATGGAATGTCACTTCGTTAAATGCTTTTGGATTTTCGAGACGAACAATAAATTCAGTACAGAATCCAAACTCATCTTCGCTGTGCTCATCTTCAAAATCCCATGTGTTTACATTTTGGAATTGAACTGGTTCATACGTCGTAAATGTTGTATCGCCTTTTAATTTGGCCACCATTCCTTCAAAAATAATCACAAGACCTTGCCCACCACTATCGACAACACCAACTTCTTTCAAAATTGGTAAAAAATCTGGTGTGTGTGTTAATGAAACTTTTGCAGCAGCAAGTACTGCTTCCATAAACGGAATAAAATCCGTATGCTGTAACGCTAATTGTTCAGCAGCATTTGCTGTATCTTTAATAACCGTTAAGATTGTTCCTTCTACTGGTTTCATAACTGCCTTATATGCAACGTCACGCCCATGACCTAACGCAGCAGCAAACGTTGGAATATCACATGTTTCGTGATCTTCTAACCCTTTCGCAATTCCACGGAAGATTTGTGATAAAATAACACCTGAATTTCCACGTGCACCCATTAATAGACCACGTGATAACTTTTTAGCAACTTCACCAATATGGTTTGTTGCTAGGTGTTGAATATCTTTGACACCTGAGCTTGTTGTTAAGTTCATATTTGTTCCTGTATCTCCATCTGGAACAGGGAACACATTTAACGAGTTAACAAACTCGACGTTATTTGTAAGATTTGCTGCTCCAGCTAAAAACATCTCACGATAGAGATTTCCATCAATGAATGTATTTGACATTTAAATTGCCTCCTTAGACGTTATCTGTAACCCGTACATCTTGAATGAAGACATTCACGCTTCCGAGTTGGAAGTTTAATTTGTTTTCAACTTCATATTTCACACGATTTTGAATTGATGTCACGATTTCTGAAATTTTCACTCCGTAGCTGACGATGACATACAGATCAATGTGAATTGTACCTTCTTCATTACGAACAATAATTCCACGTTGATAGTTATCACGACCAAGCAACTCTGCTAATCCATCTTTTACTAATTGTTTTGAAGCCATTCCGACAACACCATAGCATTCTACAGTTGCCCCACCAGCAACTGACTGGATTACAGCTTCAGAAAAGCGGATTTTCCCTAATTCATTTTCTAAAATAATTGACATACGACAATTCCCTCCAATCTATTTACGCTTATTTTACCATAAAAAAAACTTTTTTCCTATGCTTGCACGTTTTTTTTGATTTTTAATCAGTTCAGCTAGTTGTAAAAATAAATAAAGTATGCTAAAATTTGTAATTGTGATTTAGATTTATATTTTGTGATAGTGACTCTGAAAACTATATCGTTGAAAATAGCCAATAAAGGAGGAACTCATATGTCACGTGTATGTTTCATTACAGGAAAAAAACCATCTACTGGTAACAAACGCTCACATGCGATGAACGCTTCTAAGCGTCGTTGGAATGTTAATCTTCAAAAGGTACGTATTCTTGTTGACGGGAAACCAAAAACAGTTTATGTATCAGCACGCGCTTTAAAATCTGGAAAGATTGAACGCGTTTAAGATTAGCTGAGCACCATTGCTGTGTTGCAGCGATGATTATAATCTTATACAAGAAGGCACCTCGTGATTTGGGTGCCTTTTTTGTGCGAGCGATGACTGCGTTCCAATATTCTAGGCAACTTAGATTGGATCAACTGCTGGTGTCCAATTGGTAGCACGTCAATTGGTTTCATAATTCATAACACCAATGACTTGCGAGATTGGCAAAGCAGTTGAAGCAGGAATCGCGTTTTGTGCGAGCGATGAACACGGTGCAACACCAAATTTTCCAGGTTGCATCAGGAGAAGCGACAGAAAAGTGAATAATGGTAGCATTCTGAGAATGCGGCCACCATTGTTTACGTTCTGTCCACTCCTGAAGTGTGAATCGCGTTTTGTGCGAGCGATAAACACGGTGCAACGCCTCGGTTCCGAAGTTGCATCTAGGAATAGAAAAAGAGCATGTCTAGCGACATGCTCTTTCAATAGGCCGTTTCTTTTTTTCTACACGAAGTTTCCTATCTCCGCTCACACTCAGAAGCAAATATTAATTTTGTGCACGGAGCTTTGCTTAGACTCACGCTTTAATCAACAGATGTTTGATTTTCTACACGGAGCCATCTGCCCTCCGCTTTGACACAATCGTTTTTTTTCTTTACGCGAATAACGATCAGATTCGCTTTACCCCCGAACAGTACATAGATTTTACGTGGATGTACTTCGGCTCCACTGACTCTGGAGATGTTTCACTTCTCTACGCGAGGAACATCATCGCCTCGCTTTGGCCTGTACTTAATATACCATACTCACCAAAAGAAATGCAAGCGTTTTCAATAAAAAACTTTTTTTTTT
>JTLC01000026.1 GCA_000798955.1 Firmicutes bacterium ZOR0006
AAAGACAGTTACTCATTGCGAATTAGCTTTATCTGTAACTGTAAGAATTTTTAATTTTTTTGGTCCAATTTCTTGACATCGTACCATACATCAGGAAGCGCACCTACTAGCTTATTATCTTCTAGAAACTTTTGAAGAATTACGTCTACTCTTTCGCCAACATCCGGCTTACCTTTTGCAGCAATTAAGTCGTCAAATGAAGCACCTTCATTTACTGTGAATTCAGCAAAACGTTGCCCTTTATATCGGTCTGATACATATTTGAAAAACAACAATACAAGTACATAATCTTTATACCTTGACGGCTCAACTCCACCTCTTAATTTATTACAAGCTTCCCACAATAGGGAATACAATTCTGATTTTTTCACGGCCATTCATTTAACCTCTCTCATCTCTTAATTGTTTTATATTTAGTATTCAGTTATATCTATTCCTGCTTTTAATAACCTTTCGTATCTCTCGTGAGAAATAAGCACTGCTACAGGCTTTCCGTTTTTCAAAACGAAAGCAGTTTTATCTTCATCTGATAAACCTGTGATCAATTTCGAGGATTGTCCTCTAAGAAAATCTGACATATTATAAAACTCCATTGGTTGCTTTTGGGCTTTATCTTCCTTATCCATACCTAAATCCACCTTTTCTTTTTATCATAACATTTTACAACTCTTATCACAACCTTTATATGCACTTGAAAAGTAATTACTTTATAAGTGCATTTCAATCTTGTATGTCCATTCAAGCCAATAGACATCTTGTCAACTCACCACATTTTTGCCAGCAATCTTATCAACTCACCAAGCCTATATTCAAATTCGTAAATCCGGTGAATAATTCACCAATCTTGGATAACTTCCCTCAAAGCAAAAAACCGTGATTATCCTTCCGGCATAGAACCAGACCTCAAACCACGGAAAGCCTTTATTTACTTATCTTATTACACTCTTACTTCTCAACCCTTGACATCAATACCACCGTCTCAACATGTGTTAAGAGGATAGGATAGCTATCAAATTCATTGTCCCAAGCCCTGTTTATATCAAGGGTCATTTGGGGGAACATATCCAAGCTTGACCATTGTTTGTGGAAACATATCTACTGCGTTTTTGGGGCTATCGGTAGACAGGAACATATCCAGTCTCTCTCTAGAACGTATACCTTACTTTAAAAAGGCAGAATAGCACTTAACCTATGCTATCCTACCTATAATTAAACATTTACAGTTACAAGTGATTTATTGTTTTTAGCCGTTAAATATTTTATAACTATTAAATAACGATAAAAATTGATCGAAACTAATATTGTTTAAATCATATATTCTCGCATGTTTTAAAGCTTTATTAAATTGATTTTTTGTAAACAGTTTTCCATACTCTTTGTTAACCCATTTCATTACAAAAGTTTTATATTTTTCTCTCTCTTTAAATGCCATTTTTGCTGGCTTTCTTTTTAATACAATTAATGTGCTATCCACTTTAGGTTTTGGATGGAAATAATGCCTAGGAATTTTTGCTAATATAGAAATATCTACCTCTGCCATTAACAGCAATGCTAGTGATTTGTTTGTATTTAATAACCTTTTAGCAAAACCATATTCCACTATTAAATAACTTACTGTGGCCGCACTTTCAAAAACAATTTTTCGAATTATATTTGTGCTTATGTTGTAAGGTATACTGCCAAATATTTTATATGGATTGTGGCTAGGAAATGTAAATTTCAGTATATCGTCATTTACTATTTGATAGTTAGGGTAATTTAAGAGCTTATTACGAGTTACCTCACATAATTTAGAATCAATTTCTAGCGCCGTTACAAAATTACATCTTTTTATCAATTCAACAGTAAAATGACCTTTGCCTGCACCTATTTCAAAAATGTTATCTTTTTCATCTAAACTAATGCAATTCATTATTTTTTCTATGTGATATTTTGAAGTAATAAAATTTTGACTATCTTTTATATTTACTTTGTTGCTTAATTGTATAATGAAATTGCACTAGTGGAAATAAAAAAAGCCCACAACAGTACCAACCTGTCGTACAATAAATGTTGACAG
>JTLC01000027.1 GCA_000798955.1 Firmicutes bacterium ZOR0006
TTACTTATATCATTATTAGATGAAGTAGCCGTGACGAGCTTGGTGAAGAAGCAGAAGGTGGAAGCATGCCGCAAACCAAGTGCTGAAGCTGTTTTTCACTGCCAAGTATCTTAGGTGAAAAAGTGATGAGGTGATTTAGTCTTCAATTGATAAAAAAACTCATTCTCACTCAAAATGAGTTTTGTGATAATGATTATTTTTCATTCACAATTGATGCAAGCACCGACTACATCACTCAATAACAAACTGAAAAAGCGTGATTCATAGTGGAATCACGCTTTTTACTTATTTATTTACATCATTGAAAATCAGGTATTCACTTGTATCTGTCGAAATCGTATAACAAATGACTCCATCTGGTGTGCTGACAATAATTTCATCGTCGATGATTTGGATTACTTTGTTAATATGTGGCACCCCCCCTGGTGAAATTTGCATCATTGAATACGTTTGTGCCGCAATAAAATTATCCGGTTCAACCGTTAATTGTGAAATCGCCGTACTATTATCATGCATCACATAGACACCATCTTTCAGGCTAGGAATAATTTTGTACTCATTAAAGGGTCCGACAACATCTTGATATGTTCCCGTTGGCAAATGATAAAAGCGCGTATAGCGTTGTTCATTACGCTCATATGTCAGCGTATTATAACCACCATTGACTTCGAACACCAGCCACTCTGGATTTTGTGGATCTTGGACTAAAATTGCGCTGACAGCTTGATCGGCTGCCACATCAGGAAATGGTGAGAATTGTTGCCACGTTCCATCTGCCTGTAAGTGAAAGAATTGGTTATTCTCCGTTTCGGTTGCTCCATAGCCATAGACTTGGTCGCCAAACAAAGAGGCACTAAAGGAATGGCCATTGCTATCAACACCTTCCGGATAGTGATTTGCGAGCTTTTCACATGTGAGCTGTTGATCACACGTCAAAATTTCTTGACTTTGGTACACAAGTAGCTGATTGTTACTTGTTAAACCAAGGAAACCGTCATATGTTTGTTGTCCTATTTGGACAAGCTCTCCTTGTTGATTGAGGCCGAGCGTCGTCAGGATCCCATCAAATGGGTCAGCATAGTAAAAGAAATCTGTCCCATACCCAAAGCTTCCGATATTAAAATCAACTGTTTCTGGTAGTAACGCACCAATTTCATATTGTGTTTGCGTCTGTTTATCAACAAAGACTGAGGTCCGTTCTTCACTATAGGTCACATAAGTAAAAGGTAATAAATCCGTGATTTGCTCGGCTTTCGCCCCACCGTTTCCTTGAATGTTTTGGGTTGGTTCCCCATATGCTTCTGCCGTTGCTTGGCAACCAGTCAAAACCAGCATTACAGCTGGTAATAGTGTTAGTAGTAATTTTTTCATCATCTTATTCCATCGCTTTCATCAATAATGCTGGTGGTTGTTTCAACGTTTGCCAAATTGGAACTGCCGTTCCTAGTAAGGAAAGCCCACTAATAAATAATACGTTAAAGCCAAACACAAGGCTGCTAATTATCAGTGTCGAGACACCTTCGTATGGGAAAAAGACCTCGACAATCACGCTATTCATCATAATTTGAATTGGTGTCACGAGCACCAACACAATCACTGCTTGTAAAAACACTTCGCCAAATGCGGTCGCAAATAACACTGATTTACGCACACCCATTGATTGGAGTAAGCCAAATTCGTGTTTTTGATAGTAAAGAAATTGCATAATGGCATTGGTAATTGTTAAGGCAATGATCAACCCTATCAAGGCCGAGAAACCAATTGCCACAATTTGTGCAATTTGTGTTGTTTGGGTAATATTTTCAAAGGCCTCTAGTGCATAGTCGACACTATATAACTGATTTTTGAACAGTTGGGCAACTGCATCGATATCTTTAAATTCATTGACGATGATTGCCGCCCCATTCTCAACAAAGACATCACGCTTAAACTCAGCCAATGATTTATTGGCAGATTGGGCCATGACTTGATAATATGTTTGCGGTGAAATAATTGAATAATGGCTCAATTTCGGAATGAATTCGAGGCTAATCGTTTGATTAATTGTCACTGGTATTGGTGGTAATTGTGCGACTTCCCGTGCTGCTGCTTCACTACCAACAACTTCAAGCGGGAGTTTCACGGTTGGTAAACCAATGACTTCCCCGACAGTCAGTTGTGATTGGTCGGCAATCCGTTGATCGAGGAGCATAATTTCTCCTGCTTCCCACGCCGCTTGATCAACAGTTTCAACGCAAAAAAAGGCCAGCGATTCGTAAGGAACAACAACATATTGCAGCGTTATTTCTTCAGCTGTTTCTATTTTCGCCGCGAATGAATCGATAAAAAATGGAAATGCCGTAAAGCGTTCATCTTGATTAAAGGCCTCGATTTGTGACAAGGTCATATTTCGTGAAAGAGTATCATAGTCAACAGTCATAAACCGTAAAGTCTTATTTTCACTGAAATTTTGTTTAATCACTTCATTTCCCGCCAACATTACCCCAATGGTAGCATTCACGAGCACTATTCCTGCAATCATAATGATTAGTGGAAATAACCAGCGCCGAAAATGACTGATAAAGCATTTCTTTAAATACCAGAGAAAAAATTGCAATTTAGACATCAAACAATTCCCCCTTTCGCATGTATAAAACGCGATCAGCAATTGTTTCATAAATTTGATTATGCGAAACAATCACTAAGGTTTTCCCCGCCGCTTTTTGTTTCGCTAATTGTGCGACAATTAGGTTTTCCGTTGCCTCATCAACATTGGCACTCGGCTCATCCGCCATGATTACTTCCGGGGCTTGGAGTAACACGCGTGCAACTGCGACACGTTGTTGTTGACCCCCAGATAATTGGGATGGCTTGCGTTTACTCAAATGCCCAATCGCAAGTTCGTCTAATATTTGTTGTGCGAGTTGCTCAGTTTCACGATAATTTTCCCCTTGATATAATCGTGGGAGCATCACATTCTCAATGACGGTTAACTGTGATAATAAATTAAATTTTTGGAAAATAATTCCAACTTTTTCATTGAGATATTGTGCCTGTTGATTAGCACTTAAGGCATGTAAATCTTGGCCTTCAAAAGTAATCGTTCCCGAACTTGGTTCATCCAATAATGCCATTAAGTTTAATAATGTCGTTTTCCCTGATCCGGAAACCCCACGGATAAATAAACATTCCCCTTTGGCTACCATCAGATTCAAGGCTTTTAAAACAATTGTTTCTTCCCCATACTGTTTATTAATATTTTGACAGATAATCATGTTGCTCCCCCTTAACGCTTTCATCATGATTTTGCCCTTTGTGTCCACTTTGAGCTTGCTCATGCGAGTCACTTTGGCCAACCTCATCATCGACTGCTGCTTCCAAAACCAATGGAAAAGTAGCTAACAATTGTCTATCCTTTCATTGGCTAATCTGAGTATAGAACATTAGACTTAAATGAACCTTAAAAAAACATGTTCTGCTTGACTACTACGAGATGTCCTGCTGATTACCTATTGCTGAGTGTCATAATCACTCCACCGAAACAAAAAAGCTGATTCCACTTCAGCAGCGGAACCAGCTTGTAACAATTGTAATTTTTTATCATTTCTTTTTGCCGTTACTCATCTCGTTGACTTCCCACATTATTCGGCAAGTGTAATCCGTTCACCTGTATCTGGATTGGCATATATTGTCGCTGTTATTTCTTCAAAAACACCATATCCAAGTGCAGAAACGAGATAATCAGAGCTATCCAGTTGTTGATTGATGGCCAGTACATACGTATCACCAATAGTTAATTGTGCTACTGACTCACTAGCAAACGCAATATACTCCTCTTGTTGTTCAATTGGTGTTGCTTGCAAACCTGATTTTGCTAATGATTCCGGAATTACCTGTTGCGCTTGTTCAAGATAATCAGCAATTTTTAGCTCACCACCAGTCAGATAAACGGTGATTTGCTCAGTTGTAATTGTCCCCTTAAGCTGTTGTAAAATTTCGACTTCATACGCTGTTTCCCCAAATCCATCAGCTGCCAGCCGCGTTGCGCCTTGACTCAAAACACGGACTTGCACAACTGCCTGTGAATCAGCCATTAAGTTTTCGACGGTTGGTTCAAATGCCAGTGCAACATGGCGATCATACGTATAGGCAATTTTATGTGCTACTGCTGTTACTGCTTTTGCTTCGACGGTTGCTACTTCTGTCTTTTGCCCAATGGCACCAGTAACAAGTCCCCCAATGAGCAAACAGCTCATAATCATGATTGCTTTTTTCATTTTTTATCCCTCTTCATTCTTTCGACTATTCAAATAAATGCCAATGCCCGCGATGACAGGAATCATTGCTAAGACCAATAATTTTAACCACGTCAAGACGAGTAGTCCTGTTCCACCTAAAACAACAGTTGGTGAAGTATTAAACTCATCAACAAAATAGCCCACTTGATAAAAGGTTGCCATTTCCACACCTAAGCAAAATAGGCCAAATACGCCAAGTATAATCCAGAGTTTTTTCTTCATGATTCCCCCCCTTTTTATTATTGAATTTGTAACATTATATCAAAAAAAAAAGAAAAAGCAAGCTGGCAGACTTGCTTCTACTTTTGATAAAAAAATAAGCTTACGCCTTATAATAGCCCTTCAGCAATTAAAAGTTGTGCACCGATAAAATAACCTGTAAAGATGAGAACATCGACGATAATCGTCATAATTGTACTCGCTAAAACATGAGGATTACGTTCAAATTTTGTAAGGATGACAGGTATGATAACTGCTAACATATTACTTAATAAAGTTGCTATTAAAATTGTTCCTGCTACTAAAAACATAAAGACCATTGTTTGTTTGAAAACAAGCGCGGCAAGTCCTACAATGAGGCTAATTGCTAATGCAATCGGGAGCGTAATCAACAGTTGCCGTCCAAGTAACGTCATGACTTCTCCCCATGTCAGCTGCTCATCCTCTCTCTCAAGTGCTAATAATACAACTGCTAAGGTTTGATTACCACTTGCAGAACCTACATTCGAAATTACTGGTAAAAATGCAACAAGTAATGGTAATCCCGTAATCACAGTTTCAAAGCGACTAATCACCACAGCAACAATGAGTGATAATAAGGTAAAGACAAATGACCATTTATAACGGTTTTTGATACTATACCAAATAGTTGATTGCGCAGTTTCCGCACCAATCCCTTGTAAGTTCAATAAGTTTTCTTCATACTCCTCGGTTAAAACATCCATCGCATCATCAACGGTAATAATCCCTTGTAAATGTTCATGTTCATCCAAAACCGGGAGCGCTAGCAAATTATAATCCTGCATCAATTTCGCGGCTTCTTCTTGATCAGTCGTCTCCGTCACGCTGACAACTGTTTGACTCATGATTTCACCGACGCTTTGGTCCGCTTTAGCCACTAAAAGTTCCCGTAGTGACAAGACCCCAACTAAGCGATCGTACTCATCAACGACATAAATCACATAAATCATATCGGCTTCTGGTGCCTTTTCAATCACGAGCTCTAATGCTTCGCGAACATTGAGATGTGGTTCAACAATAATCATATCATACGACATAATCCCACCCGCAGTTTCTTCTTCTTGGGTTAAGGCATCCACAATATCTTCGCGTTCTGTCCGGTGCAAAAATTTCAAATAGTTTTCTTTTTGACTTTTTGGTAACTGCTGTAAAATATCAGCAGCATCATCTGATGGCATTGCGCCTAAAATTGCTGCTGCATATGTTGGCAACATCTGATCAAAGTACTTTTTGATCCGATCTTCTGGCTCGAAATAACGAAAGAATTCCGCCACTTCGTCAGGAGCGAGCCATTCATAAAAATAGTGTTGATCACGCGGCTCAACTTCTTTAAAAATAATAAACTGATCAAAAGGGTGTAAATCGAGAAAGTAATCACGAAAATGCTCCATTTGTTCGCTTTTCATATAATCTTTGACGCGCTTCAATTGCATCGCACGCTTTTTTTGGGCATGATTCATCTGCTAATCGCCACCTTTCTTCTCGAGTTATTATAGCATAGCTATCATTAACTGCCTAGCACCTGACAAATCGAATCTACGCTTTGACTTGAGGCTTAAATTCACGCGTTACTCTTACCGCTAATTGCCAATTGTGTTTGCGCCGTTGACGTTCAGTTACTGACATTTGTGGTGTATAGTGTTGACAAGGCTGGACTTGTGGTAACTGTTGAATCATCTCGAGATTTTCCCAAAATCCACAGCCGAGACCAGCAAAATAAGCAACTCCTAAAGCTGTTGCTTCGGTATGACTCGCTTTTTGAACGGGAAGTCCGAGCATATCTGTTTGAAACTGTAAAAAATATTGATTATTCGTCATGCCACCATCAACTTTGACTAAGGGAATTGACATTTGCGTATCAGTTTGCATCGTCGTAATGACATCACACACTTGATAAGCGACAGCTTGTAACGTTGCAAGGACGACATCCGCCTTCGTTGCTCCTCGGGTTAAACCCAATAATGACCCACGGACATCGCTGTCCCAATATGGTGCGCCTAAACCAGTAAAGGCTGGAACAAGATACAACTCTTGCTCATGACTTGCTTGGGCAATCATCGTTTCACTTGCTTGGGCATCGGGTAAAATTTGTAAACCATCACGAAGCCATTGAATCGCTGAACCAGCAATAAAAATACTGCCTTCGAGTGCATAACAGATACGATTATCAATTCCATAAGCAATCGTTGTCAGTAATTGATTACTGGAAAATTTTGGCGTTTCACCGACATTCATCATGATAAACGCCCCTGTACCGTACGTACTTTTCACCATCCCCGGTTGTAATGCTTGTTGCCCAAAGAGTGCTGCTTGTTGATCACCAGCAATACCACAAATTGGTACTTCGCTCCCAAAGAAAAAATCACTGTGTGTCTGTCCATACTGATAGACATTCGGGTGAACACTTGGTAGCAACGCTTGCGGAATATTGAGTAAGTTGAGTAATTCTTGGTCCCATTGCAGCGTGTGAATATTATACAGCATCGTCCGACTTGCGTTTGTGTAGTCCGTTGCATGGATTGCTCCACCGCTCAGTTTCCACATTAACCATGTATCAACTGTACCAAATAATAATTCGCCACGCTCCGCCCGTACTTGGCTCCCAGGAACATGATCGAGTAGCCAGCGAATTTTCGTCGCCGAAAAATATGCATCAATCATCAAGCCCGTTTTTTGATGAATCAGCGTTTCGTACCCATCAACTTTCAGTTGTTCTGCCAGTTGTGCTGTTTGCCGTGATTGCCAGACAATTGCCCGATGAATTGGCATTCCAGTTACTTTATCCCAAATCAATGTTGTTTCACGTTGATTTGTAATCCCAATTCCGGCAATCTGATGAGGCTGAATTCCACTTTGACCTAATGCCGTTGCGATGACTGCTAATACCGAACTCCAAATTTCAAAGCCATCTTGTTCAACCCAGCCTGGTTCAGGAAAGTATTGGGGAAATTCTTGTTGGGCAGTCACCACTTGGACACCATCTCGATTGAAAATAATTGCTCGCGAACTTGTTGTCCCCTGATCAATTGCGAGAATATAATCTTGTTTTTCCATTTTTAAAAGCTCCCTTTTCTCATACTCATCTTTATTTTACTGGTTTCACGACAAATTTGCAAAAAGCGTTTTCATAATATGCAAAAAAAACACTTCGCACTAAATTGTGTGAAGTGTTTTCGTTATTTTCGTTTCAAATTCCAGATTACAAGACCATCAACAATGATCAAAATAACAAAAACGACTGCTAAAGTAATTTGTTCGACATTAAATTGCGAACCCATACCCCACGTGATATAACCAACTACAACTGTTAATAACAACAACACGGGCAGTACATACCACTGTCCAGCTCTCGCAAAAAAACCGAGTTGTTTTTCAAATTCTTGTTTTGCTTGTGCCATGTCACTCACTCCTTTCGCTCAATCTTCCCCTCTTTAATAGCTAGCCATTCTTTTCAATACGGTTCAATAATAGCATTTTTTTGTTAAATTCATGTGTATTAAGACTTAAACATCGAAAAATTCTACATAAAAAAGCTGTTACATAATCGTAACAGCTTTTTTGTTTTACTCGTATCGATCTTTATCTGAAAATCTATACTGTCGGAGCGGCTTCAATCACTTCATTACTCGTGCTTCCACCTTCAATGGTCTATCAGAAATATGCCTTTCACCTCACGCTTTTGTGTGTCAAAGGCGTTTATTTCTGTACGCCCATTGCTGCAATCTTGATTGCTTTTCTTATTGCACCGGTGTCAGCACTTCATTACAGCGTGTACAGATGTGTTCGTTGGCCATTTCTTCAGCTTCGAAGTGGTTCCAACAACGTTCACATGTTTCGCCACCGAATGGCACAACTGTAATAACAGCTGCATCACTTTCGTAACCTTCAATTCCATAGGCATCAACAAGTTCCACTGCTGAAACGATGAATAATTGTTTTAAGTTTGAAATTTCACTGAAGAACGTGCGTGTTGCTTCATCTTTGATGAACATTGTCACTTTTGCTTCAAGTGATTTTCCAATAACTTTTTCACTACGGGCGATTTCTAAGGCTTTTAACACATCATGACGAACGTTCATGAAGACATCCCACTTCGCAATTAAAGCTGTTTGTTCAGCTGTTAATTCATATGTATTGATGTCTGTTAAGTGGACACTTTCCGCATCAACACCTGGGATGAATTCCCACACTTCATCACTTGTATGTGGGATGAATGGTGCTAAAACTTGAGCGAAATCAACAAGAATTGTATAAAGGACAGTTTGGACACTACGACGTGCATGATCATTTTCACGTTCGATATAAAGAATATCTTTTGTGAAATCGAGATAGAAGGCACTTAATTCATTTGTGATAAAGTTAATCACTTGACGGTACACTTCTACGAAATCGTATGCTTCATAAGCAGCATGCAATTGCGTCATTAGACGGTGATGTAATGCTAACATATACTGATCAGCTTCTGGCATTGTTTCGACAGCAACACTATCAGTTGCCGGTGCGAAATCACTTGTACTTCCAAGTAAGAAACGGAACGTATTACGGATTTTACGGTAACTTTCAGCAACTTGCTTCACTAAGTCATCTGAGATTCGGACATCTGATTGGTAATCAACTGTTGCTACCCAAAGACGTAAAATATCACCACCGAAGAGGTTCATCAATTTCAATGGATCGACAACGTTTCCGATTGATTTTGACATTTTATTTCCTTTGGCATCAAGTACGAATCCATGACTTAAGACACTCTTATACGGTGCAACACCTTGTGTCGCAACTCCCGTAATTAATGATGAGTTAAACCAACCACGGTACTGGTCACTTCCTTCAAGATACAGGTCAGCTGGATATGGTAAACCACGTTCAACTAACACACTTGTATGTGAACTTCCTGAGTCAAACCAAACATCCATGATATCTGTCTCTTTACTGAATTTACCATTCGGTGAGTTTGGATGTGTGAATCCAGTAGGTAATAACTCTTTGGCTTCTCGCTCAAACCAAACGTTTGATCCATGCTCACGGAATAAACCAGCAACATGCTCAATCGTTTCTGGCGTCATGATTGGTGTTTCATCTTCAGCATAGAAGATTGGAATTGGCACACCCCAAACACGTTGACGTGAAATACACCAGTCACCGCGGTCACGCATCATGTTTCCAAGACGAGTTTCACCCCATTGTGGAATCCAGTTTGTCGCTTTTACTTGCGCTAATAATTCACCACGAATTTTATCAACTGAAGCAAACCATTGGTTTGTAGCACGATAAATAACTGGTTTTTTCGTTCGCCAGTCATGCGGATATGAGTGCTTGATGAATGATAATTTCAGTAAAGCCCCTTTGGCTTCAAGTAATTCTGTGACTTGCTTGTTCGCATCTTCATAGAATAAACCTTCAAATCCTGGTGCTTCTTTTGTCATTTTTCCTTCGCCATCAACTGGACATAAGATGTCTAAGCCATATTTTTTCCCGACTACAAAGTCATCTTCCCCGTGTCCTGGTGCCGTGTGAACACATCCTGTTCCGGCATCAGTTGTAACATGATCACCAACCATCACTAATGATGTCCGGTCATAGAATGGGTGTTGTGCTAACACGCCTTCTAATTCACGTCCAACAATCGTACGGACAACTGTTGGTTCTTCCCACTCGAGCTCTGTTGTTAAATGTTCAACTAATTGTGATAAGACGATGTATTTTTTGTCACCAACAGCAACAACATCATAGTCTAATTCTGGATTAACTGAAATCCCTAAGTTTGCTGGTAATGTCCAAGGTGTTGTTGTCCAAATCACGAATGCTTCATCATTGCGAACAATTCCTTTTCCATCAGCAACGTTAAACGCAACATAAATTGATGCTGAACGCTTATCTTGATACTCGATTTCTGCCTCAGCTAGTGCTGACTCCGAAGACGGTGACCAGTAAACTGGTTTTAAGCCTTTGAAGATTAACCCCTGTTCTGCCATTTTTCCGAACACTTCGATTTGACGTGCTTCAAATGACTTTTGGAGCGTAATATATGGGTTTTCCCAATCAGCATTCACACCTAAGCGTTTAAATTGGCCTTTTTGATTCGCAACTTGCTCAAGCGCATAGGCTTCACATAATTCACGGAACGCTGCCACTGATAAAGCTTTACGGTCAACACCACTGTTTGTTACAGCACTTTCGATTGGTAATCCGTGTGTATCCCATCCTGGAATCAATGGTGATTGGAATCCTGTCATTGACTTATAGCGGACAACAAAATCTTTTAAAATTTTATTGAGGGCATGTCCCATATGAATGTTCCCATTTGCATACGGTGGACCATCGTGTAAAACGAAAAATGGACGCCCGGCATTTTTTGCTTGGATTTTCCCATATAGTCCTTGTTTTTCCCAATTTTCTTGCATCATTGGTTCACGTTTTGGTAAATTTCCACGCATGGGAAATTCTGTTTTTGGCATTAATAACGTACTTTTATAATCCATTGTTGTTCCTCCTAAATAAATAAAAAACGCCCTTATCAATCACTTGATAAGGACGAAAAATTCGTGGTACCACCTTACTTCACAGTCTCACTTTAAAACTGCCTCTCACTGCGAGATAACGATCGCAAATCGCATACGTCTACACTCAAATGAGTTCTTGTATGAGCTCCGGAGTGATACATTCAATCGCCGAACTTCCTAGGCTTCCACCGTCCCTAGATCGCTTGTAAGTTCTTCTGGATTTACTAGTTCTCCATCAACACTTGGTTGTGTTTGTTTTGTCACTGGTTCGAAAATTTGTTGCCAAACTGCTTCAGCATTGAGCTCGAGTTGGGCTTCAAGTAACATTCGAATTCGTGTTTTAAACACTTGTAATTCATGTTTCAACTGTTCTTCTTGCATTTGAATTGTTTGCACCATTTGCCGCGCTTCATTGACTTCTTGTCTCGCTTTTTCTTGCGCTTCCTGCACAATTAATTGTGCTTCTTTCGCTGCCATGACACGTAAATTTTGCGCCGCCTCTTGAGCAACTATCAATGCTGTTGATAAGGTCTGTTCTATATTATCATAATTTGCTACTTCTTGCGAGAGCTTTTCATTTTTTTTAGTTAATTCTTCATGTTGTTGTTGTGCTGTTGTTACCTCACTTTGCAATTGAAGAATATGTTGTTGTTGTTGTGCAATTTGTTGTTCATACTCTTTGATTTGTTGTTCAGTTTTTTTCTGCTGCTCTTCCACAGCTGTTTTACTGTAACCAAACAGTTGTTTTTTATAGGTTTCCATTGGATTACACTCCCTCTTTTTGATCCTGATAATGACCGACAAGCACGACATAATTCCCCTTACGTGTTTGTGAGCGCACTTCAAGTAATTGAACACGGCCAAAGCGACGGATTGATAATAAATCACCAATTTGGCATTCAAAATCATTTTTACTCATCACTTGATAATTGCACTGGACAAGCTGAGATTGAATATGCTGCTGGGCTTGTTTGCGCGAGCAATGGAGTAATTCCGCAACAACTGCATCTAATCGAAATGACGAAACAATGATTTCCTTTTCTTCAAGTTTTTCTTGATTTGGTAAGGCCAATGACCAATCAACAAGCGTAAAATTCACTGGAACTTTCCCAATTTGTGTCAGCTGTTGCTGTAAATAATTGGCAATTGTTGGTGTACAAGCGATTTGTACGTGTTGATTTTCAAGACGAATATCACCAAACTGTTCACGTTCCACACCCAAACTCATCAATGCCCCTAAAACATCTTTATGGCCTAAATGATAAAAGCGATTATTATACGTTGTTTCCAAGAGAACACATGTTTCTCTCGGAGCAAAACCGCCAATAATCGCTCTTTTTCTTTGGGCATCAGGAAAGCCACCATCAAAAATATACTCATCTTTAATTGTTGCTTCCACAATCATTTGTTCACGTGGTGTCAAAAACGGCAAGTATTCAGGGCGATTACGCAAAAAAGCTTGTTGCGTTCGCTTCTGTAATTGCTTTTGCCATTCTTTTTCTTCACTACTTAATTGTAGATGTCTATAAGAAGCGGAAAACAAGAACAATCACCTGTGCCAAAATTTGAATCACAAAGAACAAAAGAATTGGTGAAAAATCAATCATACCAATCGGTGGTAAAATTCGACTCACCATTGCTAATGGTTTTTTGTATAATGGTCCTAAAAAACGCACGACAACTTGATGTATTGGGGGAATCCAGCTCGATATCACATAAATAACCAATCCCGTGTTATAAATGTTTAATAACCAAAGTAAAAATTCAACAAAAATCCAAGGCATTAGTATGCACGTTTTGCATCTTCATCAGAAATAGTTCCTGCGATGCCAAATGAATTTGGTGTACATAAGAAAATATTATGTCCAACCTTCTGAATGTCCCCTTTGATTGCATAAACTGTTCCACTTAAGAAATCAATAATACGTTTCCCCTGGTCCGGACTTAAGCGTTGTAAGTTCACAATTACTCCACGTTGATTTAATAAATGATCAGCAATTTCTTGTGACTCTGAGTATGCTTTTGGCTCAGACAGAATCATTTGTGCTCCCTTACCTTGTAAAGCAGCTAAAATTGATTCATTTGTTGCTGGTGCATGTAACGCTTTTTCATTTACTTGAGCTGTTGTTTGTTGAGCAACTTGTTGTTCTTGCTCTTCGAAGTACTCTTCTTCCATATCTTCTTCATCATCTAAAAAAATGTTTTTAATTTTATCTGTTAAACCCATCTAAATAAGCCTCCTAAAATTTAATAGCATCTGCTTAATCAATATTATAACAACTTTGCCATAAGAAACATAGTAAAGAAATAATTTTTTCTCATTTTTTCATAACATTTTTTAAATTGAGAACTCTGTCTTTTCATTCGAAATGACTTCTGTTTTAACACTCTTTTCCCGTGGAAAACTTTGTTTGTCGCTTTTTCCACAGGAAAACCACGCTTAAATACACACTCAAATGAAAATGAGCCACTTTTCAGTAGCTCATTTTTCATTATTACGCATTCATCCAGTTTTTATCTGTCGGATTTTGACTCCAAACATGAAGTTTATTTGTATCACTTGCAGCAATATAGTTATGTGCTACAGCTGCTTCGATTAATGTTGGATAGTCTGTTAAAGTTGTGAATGGTACTTGTAACTCATTCGCAAGCGCTGTTGCTTTTGGTAAGCCGTATGTGAAAATTGCCACAACACCTAACACTTCAGCACCAGCAGCACGTAAAGCTTCGACGGCAACACCAACGCTTCCACCTGTTGAAATTAAATCTTCAACAACAACAACTTTTTGTCCCGCAAATACGCGACCTTCGATTTGATTTTGTTTCCCATGTTTTTTGGCATCCCCACGAACATATCCCATTGGTAGCCCAAGTTGATCAGCAATTAAAGCCGCCATTGGAATCCCAGCTGTTGCTGTTCCCATAATCATTTCAACTTCAGGGTATGCCGTTTTAACCACATCAACTAAACCATTGCGAACGAGTGTACGCACATCAGGATATGATAAAACTAAACGGTTATCACAATAAATTGGTGAGTGAATCCCACTTGTCCACACGAACGGTTCATTTGGACGTAAAAATACTGCTTCAATATCGAGTAAAGCTTTTGCTACTTGTGTTTTGATTTCCATTTCTTTCTTCCTCCATCATTTGAGCGTTGCACCCGTTGCCACATCGTGGCAGCAAGACGTTTACCAAAAAAATGAACATTGTTCGTGGGCTGAGACCACG
>JTLC01000028.1 GCA_000798955.1 Firmicutes bacterium ZOR0006
AGGTATGGTTACTTATATATTTATTGTATGAAGTAGCCATGACGAGCTTGGTGAAGAAGCAGAAGGTGGAAGCATGCCGCAAATCCCAAGTGCAGACCGTGGTCTCGCAAGTCTAGTTTTTTAGGCGAGAGCGGATGCGGTAGGCAAATAAATGAAAAGACGATTCTCCAGTGCGGAGGTCGTCTTTTTATGTTTTGCGATTAAAATAATTATTATAATCATCGCGTTCTGAGGTAGCCGACAAGAAGGAGAAGTACAATGATGATAGCCAAATTAATTGCTCTAAAAAAGTGTTTTCCAACCGGGAATTCAAATGAATTTCATCGTCAATAGCAAGGAATAATGATATAATAAAAGCAGTGTAATTAAGAGAGTTGAGGAAATGATATGGCAACAATTGGACAAAAACTTCGTCGTGCTCGCGAAGCCAAGCACTTAACTATAGATGAAGTTACTGAACAAACAAAAATCAATCAGAATTTTATTATCGCTTTGGAAACAGATGATTATCAGGCGTTTAAAGAAGAGTTTTATATTAAACAATATATTCGTACATATTCACGGTTTTTAGGGTTGAATTCGCGGACTTTGATTGCTGATATTGATGAAGATGAGTATGAAGAAAAAGGTGAAATTCACGTTTCACAGTTATTATTTGAACAAAAAAAGCGAGCAACGGAGCGGACGCAACGACAATTTAAAACGATGGATGTCTTGCAAAAAACATTTGCAATTTTTGTAATTATTATCATTTTAATTGCAATTTGGTTTGTGAGTATTACGCTGTTACCAAAACGTGAATTTCAACGTCCAGGTGAATTAGGAGAGACCTCATACCAAATTCAAGAAAAGAATGTAAAGAACTTGTCAATTTGAAAAAAAGATGGTACAATTTAATTGTCAAAATGACATTTTATAAAAATTAAGGATATTTTTAGAGCATAAATCACAAAGTTGTTTGCATAATATAAGTGAGCAGAAACATGCTTTGTAAAATGATAAAAAATGGGAGGATTTTAAAATGAGCAACGATCGTAAACAAGCCCTTGATGCGGCATTAAAGCAAATTGAAAAACAATTCGGAAAAGGAGCGGTGATGAAACTTGGTGATCACGCGCATCAGAAAGTTGAATTCGTTTCATCAGGATCAATTATGTTGGATGTGGCACTTGGTATAGGTGGATTCCCAAAAGGGCGTATTATCGAAGTCTATGGTCCAGAAAGTTCAGGAAAGACAACAGTTGCATTACATGCAATTGCTGAAGTTCAAAAGGCTGGGGGAACAGCAGCATTTATCGATGCTGAGCATGCATTAGACCCTGTTTATGCAGCAAATTTAGGTGTTAATATTGATGAATTAATTTTGTCACAGCCAGATACTGGTGAACAAGCATTAGAAATTACGGAAGCACTTGTACGTAGTGGCGCGGTTGATATTGTTGTTGTCGATTCAGTTGCTGCCCTCGTTCCACGTGCAGAAATCGAAGGTGATATGGGGGATGCCCATGTTGGACTTCAAGCACGTTTGATGTCACAAGCATTGCGTAAATTAGCTGGTGTTATTAGTAAATCGAATACAATTGCCTTATTTATCAATCAATTACGTGAAAAAGTTGGAGTTATGTACGGAAATCCAGAAACAACACCAGGTGGGCGAGCATTAAAATTCTATTCTTCAGTACGATTAGAAGTACGGAAGGGTGAAGCATTAAAAGATGGATCAGATATTATTGGTTCAAAAGCAAAAGTAAAAGTTGTGAAAAATAAAGTAGCACCACCGTTCAAAATTGCTGAAATTGATATTATGTATGGACAAGGGGTTTCTAAAATTGGCGAATTAGTTGACTTAGGTGTCGAACTAGGATTAGTCGAAAAAGCTGGTTCATGGTATTCATATGAAGGTGAACGTATCGGTCAAGGACGCGAAAATGCAAAAACGTATTTTTCGAATGATCCTGAAAAAGCAACACGTTTAGAACATAATATCCGTGTTGGCTGTGGTCTACTAGAAGATGAAGCAATGATTGAAGCTGCTCCAAAAGAATAAATGAAAGAAAAACGAACGCAATAGTTCGTTTTTCTTTGATAAAAATGAAGAACAAAACAAAGGTCAAACAAAAATTAGGATAATAATTAAAGAAAATGGCTTAAAGATTAGAAAAACTCGTGATAATAACAGGCCGTTTAGTTGACTTTTAAAGTTAGTAATAATAGAATTAATTTAGACAACTTTTTATCTATTAAATGACTAAATAACCGAAGGGTTAGAATCATTTTTACTTTACTAAAGTATATATAAAAGTTTAATGTTTAAGATTGAATGGAGGTTCAACAACATGAGTCCAGATTTAGTAACAATAATCTCCATTTTGTTTGTCGCTCTCGCCGTCGCGGTTGCGAGCTACTTTATTGGTATCCAAAAGGGAACAAAGCGTAAAGAGGCAGAATTCGAAAGAATTGGTCAAACAGCACGTTCTATTGTTGATGATGCGAAAAAAGAAGCTAGCGCTACGAAGAAAGAGCTGTTATTGGAAGCAAAACAAGAATCTCAACGTTTAAAATTGGAGGCTGACCGTGTCGTAAAAGATCGTCGCGAGGAAGCATTAGAACACGAAAAACGCATGCGATTACGTGAAGAAGGAATTGAACGACGTGCACATGCACTTGATAGTCGTGAGAAAAACCTTGAAGAACGTGATAACAACTTAGTGAACAAACAACAGCAAATTCAAGAGTTAGAAAACAAAGTGGAAAAAATGTATCAAGCACAAGAAACTCGTTTAGAAGAAATCGCTGGGTACACCAAACAACAAGCCAAAGCAGAAATTTTCCAACATGTGGAAGAAGAAACTGCTCATGAAATGATTGCGTACATTAAAGAACGTGAATTAGAAGCAAAACAAACAGCTGATCGGAGTGCGAAAAACTTGATTGCAACGGCAATTCAACGTTATGCTGCTGAAGTTGTGAGTGAGCGAACAGTTTCAGTTGTAAACTTACCAAATGATGAGATGAAAGGTCGCATTATTGGTCGCGAAGGGCGAAATATTCGTACATTAGAGACACTTACAGGGGTCGATTTAATTATTGATGACACACCAGAAGCAGTCGTGCTCTCGTGTTTTGATCCCGTTCGTCGCGAAATTGCCAAACGAACATTAGTGACACTAGTTGAAGATGGTCGTATTCATCCTGGTCGGATTGAAGAAATTGTTGAAAAATCACGTCGTGATGTCAATGAATTTATTCGTGAACAAGGAGAGCATGCTGTCTTTGAAACAGTTGTCGGAACAGTTCATCCAGATCTAATCAAAATTCTTGGAAAACTCCATTTCCGGACAAGCTATGGTCAAAATGTATTACAGCATTCAATCGAAGTTGCCTTTATTGCTGGGCTTTTAGCAGGTGAACTTGGGGAAGACGTGACAATGGCACGTCGTGCCGGATTATTCCATGATATTGGGAAAGCAATTGACCATGAATTGGAAGGAAGCCATGTTGAAATCGGTATGGAATTGGCGAAACGCTATGGAGAACCAGAGTTTGTTATTAATGCTATTGGTTCACACCATGGTGATGTGGAGCCAACATCATTAATTTCTGTCCTTGTTGCGGCTGCCGATGCCTTGAGTGCAAGTCGCCCAGGTGCTCGTCGCGAGTCGTTAGAGAATTATGTAAAACGCTTAGAAACACTTGAAGGAATTGCAAACTCATTCCCAGGTGTCGAAAAATCGTTTGCAATTCAAGCAGGCCGTGAAATTCGTATTGTTGTGCAACCGAATGCGGTCGATGATACGTCAGCATATAAAATTGCTCGTAATGTCAAAGAACGAATTGAAAATGAACTGGAATACCCAGGAACGATTAAAGTTACCGTTGTTCGCGAAATGCGCGCAGTTGAAGTTGCAAAATAAATAAATAGTAAAGACCATAAGTTCACAAGACTTATGGTCTTTTAATTTCTAAAAATTAGCTGAATTCGATAGGCAAGCTATTAGGAAAATCAGGGTATTTGTGGTAAAATAAGCACTAGTGTCAAAGACGAATTCAAATAGAGAAGAGTGATGAAAGATGCGAGTATTATTCATCGGTGACGTATATGGTTCACCAGGACGAGAAATGGTTGAACTTCATTTACATAAATTAAAACAAGAATATCGCCCGCAAGTTATTATTGCGAATGGTGAAAATAGTGCCCATGGAAAGGGAATTACCAGTAAAATTTATCGTCGATTCTTAGAACTTGGAATCAATGTCATTACGATGGGCAACCATACATTTGATAATCGTGAAATTTACGAGTTTATCGAGGACGCAAAATATTTAGTTCGCCCCGGAAATATGTATAAAAATGCACCGGGAAAAGATTATGTTATTTATCAATGTAATCAAACAAAAATTGCGGTTGTCAATTTACAAGGGAAAACATTTATGCAGACATATTCATGTCCATTTGCTAAAATTGATGAATTATTACCAGAAATTCAAAAACAAGCAGATATTATTTTTGTTGATTTTCATGCTGAAACAACAAGTGAAAAAATTGCGATGTCTTGGTATTTAGATGGTCGTGTTGCAGCTGTAGTTGGTACGCATACGCATGTACAAACAAATGATGGACGAATTTTACCAAAGGGTACAGCACATTTAAGTGATGTCGGCATGACTGGACCACGCGATGGCATTATTGGTGTAACACGTGAAACAATTTTAGAGCGATTTACAACAGGAATGTCTGATCGTTTCACAGTTGCAACTGGACCGCGACAGTTATCGTATGCTGTTATTGATATTGATGACAAAACTGGGAAAGCAACAAAAATTCAATGGCAGATTATTGCCGAAGATATCAAATTATAAACCTGAAATTCAATGATAGTGAAAAGGAAGAGGAAAATGGGAACAAAAAAAGATTATAGTAAGTATTTTACAGGAACAGCACCATCACTCAAAGAAGCCAAGAAACGTAGCAAAGCGGCACCCCAAGTGATTACTGATGCCTTTGAAATTCCAACAGATATGATTGAAGCCGGAAAAGGAAAAACATTCTTTATTCGTACATATGGTTGTCAAATGAACGAACATGACGAAGAAGTGATGGCGGGAATTTTTGAACAAATGGGATATCTACGAACAGAAGAAATGGAAACTGCCGATGTTGTTCTTTTAAATACATGTGCTGTTCGAGAAAATGCTGAAAATAAAGTGTTTGGTGTTTTAGGACATTTAAAAGCTTTAAAACGTGAACGCCCAGAATTATTATTAGGTGTTTGTGGTTGTATGACGCAAGAAGAAGAAGTGATTAACCGCATTTTACAAAAAGAACAACATGTTGATTTTATTTTTGGAACGCACAATATCCATCGTCTGCCACAAATCTTACGAGATGCTTTGATGAATAAAGAACTCGTTGTTGAGGTTTGGTCAAAAGAAGGTGATATCATTGAAAATTTACCGAAAACACGAAATGGGAATTTAAAAGCATGGGTAAATATTGCCTATGGTTGTGATAAATTCTGTACATATTGTATTATCCCATATACACGTGGAAAAGAACGTAGTCGTCAACCAGAAGATATCATCAATGAAGTACGCGAGTTAGCTGCTGCTGGGTACCAAGAAGTCACGCTACTTGGGCAAAATGTTAATAGTTATGGAAAAGACTTAGGAACAGAGTATCGTTTTGCTGATTTATTGGCAGATGTACAAAAAATTGCGATTCCTCGTGTCCGTTTCACAACAAGTCATCCGTGGGATTTCACTGATGAAATGGTTGCCGTGCTTGCTTCAGGCGGAAATTTAATGCCGCATGTACATTTACCAGTCCAAGCTGGAAGTAGTAGCGTCTTAAAATTAATGGGACGTCAGTATAATAAAGACTCATACACAGAATTATACAATAAAATCCGTACACAAATTCCAGGTGTAGCAGTGACGACGGATATTATCGTTGGTTTTCCGAATGAAACAGATGAACAATTCGAAGAAACATTGGCCTTATGTAAAGAATTAAAATATGATGGTGCATATACATTTATTTATTCACCACGTGAAGGAACACCAGCCGCAAAAATGGTTGATAATATTGCTGAAGAAACGAAAAAAGCCCGATTACAACGTTTAAATGCGGTAGTCAATGATCATGCATTAACGCACAATCAAGCATATTTAGAGACAGTTCAATATGTGCTCGTCGAAGGGACAAGTCAAAAAAATGATGCGGTATTATCAGGATATACAGAATCATTGAAATTAGTAAATTTCGAAGGACCAGCATCATTGATTGGGAAAATTGTGCCTGTTAAAGTAACACAAGTTCGAACATGGTCATTATATGGTGAGTATGCAGGTGAATAACGCTTTTAATGATCACGAACTACTCAATGCATGGCAAAAAGTTATTGCAGAATTTACCCATCTTCCTGAAATTGAAGCCTTTCAACAAGCTGAGGCAAAAATTGAAAAGCATGAAACGATTCAGCATCTACGCGAGCAAATTAAACTGGAACAAAAAGCACTTGTCAACGCCCAACATTATGAAAAGCGCGTTGCTGTCCAGCAACATCAAATACAAATTGCTAGCCTTGAAGCTGAGTTAGAACTGATTCCACTTTGGCATCAATATCAAGAACTAAAACAAGAAACAAATGATTTGATTCAAGCCATGATTGCAGGGGTTGAAACACTATTCAGTGAATAAAGAACGGAACAAAGAGCTAACGGAGCAAACGTTAGCTCTTTTTTTAGAAGTTTGAGCGGATTTTAAGTTGTACTTTAGTTAATAAACAGGTTTCTGTGACAATAAAATGTTAAAATAGAACTACCAATAGCGAAAAAAGGGGTGATGAGCATGTTTTTACTCCAACGATTGATATTTATTTGGTGGAGTTTAATGGTGGTAGCATCAAGCATCGCAGCTTGCTGTTATTTGATTTTTTTAATTGGCCGGTTACTCCATGATATTATTCGTTTTCAACAAATTAAAAAATTGCTGAAAGCAGTGTTTGATGAACGTGAAAAAGATATTTACTATTGGGTAGAAAAATTGCATGCTCAAAATTTTGTCTTTTCTCAAGGAGAAAATATTTTATATTATGCTATCAAGAATCACCGGAAACGCGCAGTTCAATATCTACTTTCTGCCCATGTACCGATTGAGTATGAAATTAATCACCGATTTCGGGTTTCCGTTTTAAGCATGGCCATTGTAGAAAAAGAGCCACTCGAGTATATTCAGCTTCTCGTTCGTGCCGGCGCCGATATTTTGTACTTAGATTCATTTGAAAAAACACCACTCCAATATGCTGATGAATCAGAGCGGAGTGATCGGACACTTATTGTGACCTTGCTACAGGAAGCATTACAAAAACGAAATACCAAATACGAGTGATTATCACTCAGGATAGGATTTAAAACTGGGGAGGAATAAAAAATGGAAAAAAAATACCAGAAAATAGTTGTAGGTATTGATCAATCAGAGCAAGCATATCGTGCGTTTATCCGTGCGGCTCATGTAGCAAAAGAATATCCTGAGGCAGAACTGTATCTCCTTTCAGTGTTGCCATTAAATGCGAATAACCTGCGAGCACCACAACTAGTAGATGATGAATTTGGTGATTGGACAATGGAAATTCAAGCGAAACCATTAAGTCGCCAAATTGCCGAATTATTGGCCTCATATGAGCAAGAAGCGTACGCACTTGGTGTGAAAATTGTTGATTATCAAATTCAAGTAGGCGGTGATCCAAAACTTGAATTATTGAAACAAATTCGTGAACCAGAAATGACGCTTGTGGTTGTTGGAGCGACAACAAAAACGACATTTCAGAAACTTGTTTTAGGATCGGTCTCATCCTATATTGTCAAAAATGCGCAGTGTGATATCTATATTGTTCGGTAAAAGACACCTAAGGTGTCTTTTTAATATGAAAATGCTGAAAAAATACAAAAATAATTGTCTGAAAGCAAAAAATTTGTTAAAATGAGGAATGAGAGTAAAACACGGAAGGGAGTTGAAGATTATGTTAGAAAATATTTGGTGGCTTATCTTTGGAATTCTCATTGGTGTCGCTGGAGGATATTTTGGAACACGTTTTTGGATGCAAAAACAAATGGAAAAAAATCCACCAGTCAATGAATTTGTCATTGCTGAAATGATGAAGCAAATGGGACGTACACCATCGAAAAAACAAGTAGCCGCAGTAATGCGTACAATGGAAGCGCAAAATACACCGACAAAATCAGGATCAAGTATCTTAGATAAAGTGAAAGCACCATTTACAAAAAAGAAATAAGCTAAAAAACACTGTTCGCATGACGAACAGTGTTTTTTAGTAGGAGATGACGTATATGCAAAATCAGATTTTAGCAGAATTACAGCGACTCGATCAACAATTTGGGACAAAAGCAGCACATCTACCAATTGAGATTTCGAGTCGATTTACACGGACATTGGGGCAATATCGAGTGAGCTATCCCGAAAAAAAACGAAGTTTTTGCTTTCAGGCAAACTTAGTGCATCATGAACATTTACTCCTCCAAGTGATTCGCCATGAATTTATTCATTATTATTTAGAAGCCTATCAGCAAATTAGTGGACATGGTAAAGAATTTCGGCAGTTATGTCGGCAATTAGAAATTCCGGCACGTGCAACTTTAACGGTACCAGCAAATTTTATGACGCCGAATGCACGTTATCATTTGTGCTGTGAACAGTGTCAGCAAGTGGTTGGTACACGTGAACGAATCACAAAGGCAGTACAACAACGGGTACAACGCAGTATTTGCCGAAGTTGCAAAGGGACGATTAGGATTGTGAAGAATCATGAATATGGACGTAATCAAGAAATTCGTAAATAATTAGGCTCACTTCATCATAGTTTTTCGTAAAAATTGTATTGTGACCCGTATGAGGAAAGGTAAAAAAGGCGGAATGTAAAGTTTGTTGGTGTAATTCAGCAGACATATAGGTAGGATTTTGATAATCATCTAAACCATGTAAATAAAGGACGGGGCATTTTATTTTTTTAACACTAGCTTCAACAGTAATATTTTGGAAGTTTAATTTATAAAGTTTTTGCGCACCGAAATAAAATGTTTGCCAATCATGATGCGAAAGCCAATTTTGTTTTCGATAGAGGAAGTGGGAAAGGAGAGTTTCATCAAGTCGATTAAAAGGTGCACTTGCAATAACAAAATCAATTCGTGAATCAATCGCAGCAGTTTGCAACGCAATCGCAGCACCAAGTGAATGACCAAATAAGCCTAAAGTCGCGTGTTTCCCAATTTTGGGCTGTAAGTAATCGATAAGTAGCTTAAAGTCTTTACGCTCATAGACACCAAAACTCACAAAACTTTTGGCATTTTTACCATGATGGCGACTATCAACGGTAATAACATTGAAATTATGTTTTAAAAAGAGTGGTGCTAAGCCAATTGATTCTTGTTGATTAGCATAATAACCATGAAAAAGAATGATGTAGTTATCACTTGGTTGTGGTGTTAAAAAAATTTTCCCCTGCACATCATATCCGTATGGTGAGCGATAATAAAATGCCCGTTGGGGAACTGTTTGAAGGTAAGGTAAATCAAAACGGGTTTGTAACGGTAACAGCCGAGCTTGTTGCATTGTGTAACTAAATGGCTTGGGTGCAAAAACGAGCTTTGGTAAAATTTTATTGATAAAACGCTCTTTCATAAACTCACCTTTTCCTAGTAGAATTACCCTTATTATAGCGTGTCAAGCGAGGAAGAAAAACTGTATATCTGCTGAAAAAATGTATTTTCAATAAACATAACAACAAAGACTTGGTTTTAACTTTTGACATGATATAATGAGAAAAATACAAAGAGTATGAGGGGAGTGGGGTATATGAACATCGAATTTTTACTCATCATGTTCACTGTCTTACTATTAATTGCGTTGTATGCGGTTTGGGAATACAACAATCTTGTGAGTTTTCGGACACGCATTGATAATGCGTGGAATCAATTCCACGAGTTGATTGTTTCGCGGCGAATGATTGTGCTCCAATTTGTGAGCCTGGAGCAATTACCGGTTTCAACTGAGCAAAAAAATCAGTTAACCGCATTAATTGAAACGGCTAAAAATGCAAAAACTGTCAGTGAAACATTAACAGTTGAAAAGCAAATTACGGAATTACTAGCTGCTATTTTTGATACACCTGAGTTTTTCGCGGATAGTGCGAATGGCAATGCGTTACGGACATTGCATAACTTGGATCAACGTTTAGCACTTGCACAAATGATGTATAATGACATTGTCATTATTTATTTGAATAAACTTGAAAGCTTCCCGACGAATATCATTGCGAGTATCTATGGGTTTAAAGCGGAAAGTTTAAACGAGTAAAAAGATGTATCGATAAAATCATCGCCAATTGGCGATGGTTTTTTTGGTTAGACGCATAAAATGATTGCGAGAAAAAGCAGTCTTTTACTAATACGAAACTGAGGGAACTATTTTTTTCACTCGTCAAATATGGTATAATGAAACAACTTGAAGTGAGGTGATGTAAGGATGAAACAACCGATTGGAATCATAGATTCTGGAGTAGGGGGAATGAGTGTAGTCAAAACTTTATTGGAATACGAACCAGAAATGGGCTTTGTATATTTAGGCGATCAAGCACGTTGTCCATATGGTGAACGCACAAAAAAAGAATTACTACAGTTTACATCAGAGATGATTTATTATTTAATCCAGCAGTACCAAGTAAGTGCTGTTGTGATTGCATGTAATACCATTTCGGCGACATGTTTAAATGAGGTTCGCCAACGTTTTTCTTTGCCTATCATCAGCATTGTTGAATGTGGAATTGCGGTCACGAGAGAACATCATTTGAAACCATTGGGAATCATTGCTACAACGAAAACGATTGCTTCACACATTTACCAACAGCAATTACGTGACTATTTACCACAGGCGGTGGCAACACCAAATTTTGCGACATACGTTGAAACACAAACATATGATTTAACTGATATTAGCCGAGCGTTAGCACCATTACAGGAACACAACTTACAGGCACTTTTACTTGGATGTACGCATTACCCATTTCTGGCTACCGAAATTGCGCAAGTATTACCAGAGTGTCAGTTGCTCGATCCAGCTGTCGGTGTGATTCAGGAAGTTCAACAATTTCTCTTTCCGACAAACCGCCAAATAATTGTAACAACTGGGCAAGAGAGTCAATTGCAACAACTCTTAGCAAAATTGCTGCCAGAATATCGTTTTTCAATTCAACAGACAACACTCGAACCATATCCATCTTAAAAGGCACCTTCTGTTCAACAAAAGGTGCCTTTTAAGATTGTTTATTTAAGTGTTGGCAGCCACTCTAAGAAAGCAGCAACGATCAGCTGTTGTTGTTGCTCACTTGTGATTGTTGCAGGGAGGTCACCACTTTGCTCACCATATAAGCCAAATTGTGCATGATTACCACCTTCAAGCCAAATCGATGTCGTCTCAGCCGAAAATTTTGGTTCAGCTTCAGCACGTGTGACATCATCTACGAGACCATCTTCACTAGCCCAAATATTGAGCATAGGTAATGATGTATTCGCAAAATCGACAGTCGGATATGCTCCGAGGAAGAATAGGCCGTTAATTTCATCAGTAGCTGGGATATCAAGAGGGTCTACTTGTAATGAAGCAAAGGCCCCACCAAGTGAATGCCCACCAAGTGCCCAATGCTGAACTGTTGGAAATTGTTCGGCGATGTCTTGATAGACATCAGCATTTGTTAGTGCCAAATTGAAGGGCATCTGCGGAATAACAACAGGATATCCTGCCTTAGCAATGTCGCTTGCTAAGCCAGCATAGGCATAAGGGGTTACTAAAGCTCCAGGATATAAAATGACTCCTTGAGCTTTTTTATCAGCTGTTGGTAAAAAAACAAGCCACTGATTATCATGAGTGAGTGAAAAACTGACAGTATCATCATTATGAGATAGCGCAGCCTGTGCTTCTGGTGAAATAGCTGCATGAGTTTGCGTCCATTGCCAAAAACTCCCTAAGCTCAGCGTTGCTAGTAAACTAATAGCTAGGAAAAGACTTAGAGCAATTCGTTGCATTTTTGGTCGTTGTAAAAAATTTTGCCACATAAAAATTCCTCTCTTTCACAGTAATCCTAACTTAATTTGACAAAAGATGCAATTATTTTAGGGAAATGATTAGTAAATTTTATGCTGAAAGATAAAACAAAAACTCTTATAATGAATGAAGTGAAAATTCAAAAAAGGGGTAACATTATCTTATGGGAAAAGCTCAGAAAATTTTAAAAGCGCAATGGAAAAATACACCATTGTGGACAAAGGTGCTGGCAAGTGCTTTCCTTATTTGGTCAGTATTTTATTTTGTTGATGCGGCTTTAATTTTTTTAGGTCAAAATTCACTAGCAATTACTGGTCAAACATTTGAGGCGTATACACTGGTTCTTAAAATTTTGGTGGGGGTCCAACTAATTCTCCTAGTAATTCATATTATCGATATTTTCAATCAAAAAACGGTGATGAATCCAAATATTCAGAATGGAAGTAAACAAATGCGTCTCTACGTTCGTAAAATTCACCCACTACTAGGGATGAGTGTGATTACAATGGCACTTGCGCATTCACTGTGGAATTTTGCACAATTTTTCACTTTTTCATGGCCGTGGTCAGTGCAAATAATCAGTGGCATTGGGGGAATAATACTGTTGATTCTAATAGCAGTGAGTGGTGATGGCATTCTTTTTGCTCCAGCACAAAGACGTCAAAAAATTATCTTGATTCACACGATTATTGTACTTATCTTTTTAATTCCATTTTTTATTCATATTTAAAAACAGGGAAGAAAATTTCTGTAAAAGCAAGCGTAAATATGGTACGATAGAGCGTGATAAGAATTAGAGGAGAGAAGAAACATGGCAGAAAAACATGTATTTAGTACTGAAGTTGGTGGACGTACACTAACAGTTGAAATCGGTCAATTAGCAAAACAAGCAGACGGAGCAGTTTTAGTCCGTTATGAAGATACAGTCGTACTTTCAACAGCTGTTGCAAGTAAAGACGCAAAAGATTTAGATTTTTTCCCATTAATGGTGGTTTATGATGAGCGTTTATATGCAGCTGGGAAAATCCCAGGCGGATTCATTAAACGTGAAGGTCGTCCGAGTGAAAATGCTATTTTAGCAGGGCGTTTAATTGATCGTCCAATTCGGCCACTATTCGCTGAAGGATTCCGTAATGATGTTCAAATCGTGAATACAGTCATGAGTGCTGATATTGATAATTCACCAGAAATGGCAGCAATGTTCGGGTCATCATTAGCGTTAACAGTTTCTGATATTCCGTTTGAAGGTCCAATTGCAGGGGTTAAAGTTGGGATGATTGATGATACGTTTATTGTCAATCCAACACGTGAGCAAATGGAGAAGAGTGAAATTGATTTAACAGTTGCCGGAACAATGGATGCGATTAACATGGTTGAAGCAGGGGCGAATCAAGTGCCTGAAGCAGTGATGTTAGAAGCAATTATGTTTGGTCATGCAGAAATTCAAAAGTTGATCGCTTTCCAAAATGGAATCCGCGAACAAATCGGGAAGCCAAAACGTGATGTTGTTTTATATGAAATTCCAGCAGAAATTCAAACAACAGTAACGAATTTAGTTGGTGCACAATTAGTTGCTGCTGCAAGTATTCCAGGAAAACAAGATCGTTATGCGGCGATTGATGCTTTACAAGCAGAAGTTGTTGCTCATTACGAAGCACTCGAAGCTGATGCTAAAACATTCAAGCAAGCTAAAGAATTTGCGAATGAAATTGTTAAAAATGAAGTGCGCCGTTTAATTACAGAAGATAAAGTACGTCCAGATGGTCGTCAAATCGATGAAGTACGTTCATTAGCAGCAGAGACAGATTTATTACCACTGACACACGGAACAGCATTGTTTACGCGTGGGGAAACACAAACATTAAGTATTGTGACTTTAGGAGCAGCCGGTGAGCATCAAATTTTAGATGGACTAGATGGGGAAGAAACAAAACGTTTTATGCACCACTATAATTTCCCACCATTCTCAGTTGGTGAAACAGGACGTATGGGAGCACCAGGTCGTCGCGAAATTGGTCACGGCGCATTAGGTGAACGAGCATTAAGCTATGTCTTACCAGATGAAACAACGTTCCCATATACAATTCGTGTTGTTTCTGAAGTTTTAGAATCAAATGGTTCAACATCACAAGCGAGTATTTGTTCATCAACAATGGCATTGATGGCAGCAGGTGTGCCAATCGTCGCACCAGTTGCAGGAATTGCAATGGGATTGATTAGTGATGGAACGAACTATAGTGTGTTAACTGATATCCAAGGACTAGAAGATCACCTCGGTGATATGGACTTTAAAGTTGCTGGAACAGCAAATGGGGTTACAGCCTTACAAATGGATATCAAAATTAAAGGGATTACCCGTGAAATTTTAGCTGAAGCACTGGCACAAGCGTATAAAGGCCGTATGCATATCCTTGAAACATTAGTGTCAACAATTGCTGAACCACGTGAGGATGTTGCAGCTACTGCACCAAAAGTTGAAGCAATGCAAATCAAGGTTGCTCAAATCCGTACAGTTATTGGAACTGGAGGAAAACAAATCAACCAAATTATTGATGAAACAGGTGTTAAAATCGATATTGAAGAAGATGGACGTGTCTTTATTTACAGTGATAGTCGTGAAATGATCAATCGTGCAAAACAAATCATTGAAGATTTAACACGTGAAGTTGAATTAAATGCAATCTATGAGGCAAAAGTTGTCCGTATTGAAAAATTCGGAGCGTTCGTAGAACTCTTCCCTGGAAAAGATGCGCTTGTTCATATTTCACAATTAGCTCATGAACGTGTTGAAAAAACCGAAGATGTTGTCAAACTTGGAGATGTCGTGCGTGTCAAAGTAACAGAAATTGATCAACAAGGTCGAGCGAATGCATCAATGAAAGTATTATTGCCGAAACCGGAAGCAAAACCAAAGACAGAAGAGACAGCAAAGACGAAACCAGAATAACGAATGAAAAAACAGAAAAAAATCGGGATATTCTTCCTTTAATCTTCATTTATTGGAAGAAAACCCAATTTTTTTGTTGAAAAGCTATATTCTTATTCAGTTATAATAATATTTAATAAAAAATAAGAAAATTAGTCGCTTTTTCTGTTCATATCGTGTAGAATGAAATAGTATATTGATTGAATTCTACTTTAAGTACTAAGTATTTTGTATTCAGGGGGAAGTTCGGAAAATGTATTGGGTAGATAACAACCATTTGAAAGTGAAACTGCTTAGCAGAAGAACAAACGAAAAAGTTATCAAAAATTTTGTATAATACAGAGGAGTATTTATTCATGGAAAACCAAACAAACATTCAAGTAGGCGACATCATTGATGGAGAAGTAGTACGTATCGAGCAATACGGAGCATTCGTACGCGTTGCAGATCGTCGTAACGGATTAGTTCACATCTCTCAATTAGCTGACGAGTTCGTGAAAAACGTTGCAGATTACGTTCAAGTAGGAGATGTTATCACTGTTAAAGTTATCAACATTGACGAAAATGGTCGTATCAGCTTATCACGTAAAGACGTAGATGCTGAATAATCATTAGCCTATGGCTAAAAGCCCCAAGTTTTGGGGCTTTTTTTTTATGCAAGAAAGTGAGACAATTATCAATAGTTACTATTAATTGAATTCGATTACATTATTGAATAATTATAAAAAACCTTGAAAAATACTTAGAATTATTAGATAATTTAGCTATTGTGATTGTAAAATGCTAAATGAATTTTTTGTAAACGCTTGCATAAGTTTTTGTGAAAAAAATCACAAAAAAACTCTTGAAAGTCAAAAAAACGTATGGTACAATTTCACTTGTAAATAAAAAGTGAAAAAAATCACAAATTTATTTTTAAAAGGAGTCTTACGATTATGGCAACAAAAAAAGTCCAAGCCACTGAAGAAGTAGCAGTACCGACAATTAGCCCAGCACAACAAGAAGTCAATACACTTGTTGAAAAAGCATTAGTGGCACTTGACAAATTTTACGGATTAAACCAAGAACAAGTAGACTATATCGTTGCGAAAGCATCTGTAGCTGCGTTAGATAAACATGGAGAATTAGCATTACACGCTGTTGAAGAAACAGGGCGTGGTGTTTTTGAAGATAAAGCAATCAAAAACTTATTTGCTTGCGAGCACGTTGTTAACAACATGCGTCACTTAAAAACAGTTGGTGTGATCAATGAAGATCAATCAACAGGAATTACTGAAATTGCTGAGCCAGTAGGAGTTGTTTGTGGAATTGTACCAACAACTAACCCAACGTCAACAACAATTTTCAAAGCATTAATCGCTTTAAAAACACGTAACCCAATCGTATTCGCATTCCATCCATCAGCACAAAAATGTTCTGCAGCAGCAGCAAAAGTTGTTTATGATGCAGCAGTAGCAGCTGGAGCACCAGTTGACTGTATCCAATGGATCGAAACACCTTCAATGGAAGGAACGTCTTCATTGATGAACCACAATGGCGTTTCAACAATTTTAGCAACAGGTGGGAACGCCATGGTTCGTGCAGCGTACTCATGTGGGAAACCAGCATTAGGAGTAGGTGCCGGAAACGTACCAGCTTATGTTGAAAAAACAGCTAATGTTCGTCAAGCTGTCAACGATATCGTTATGTCAAAAGCATTCGATAACGGAATGATCTGTGCTTCTGAGCAAGCAGCAATCATTGACCAAGAAATCTACGATCAAACAATCGCAGAATTTAAAAAATACGGAGTATACTTCGTAAATGCAAAAGAAAAGGCGTTATTAGAAGATTTCGCATTCGGATGTAAAGCAAATGACAAATCATGTTCAGGTGCAAAATTAAATGCGAACATCGTTGGGAAACCAGCAACTTGGATCGCTGAACAAGCCGGATTCACTGTACCAGCAAACACAGTCATCTTAGCGGGTGAATGTAAAGAAGTTGGTCCAAATGAACCATTAACACGCGAAAAATTATCACCAATTTTAGCAGTTTTACAATCAACTTCAACTGATGAAGGTATGAAAATGGCTGAACAAATGGTTGAATTCCACGGATTAGGTCACTCGGCTGCAATCCATACATCAGATGAAAATCTTGCAAAAGAATTCGGATTACGCGTCAAAGCAATCCGTGTTATCTGGAACTCACCATCAACATTCGGGGGAATCGGGAACGTTTACAACGCTTTCTTACCATCATTAACATTAGGATGTGGATCTTACGGTGGAAACTCTGTTTCAAACAACGTTGGAGCTGTAAACCTATTAAATATTAAACGAGTGGGGAGACGTAATAACAATATGCAATGGTTCAAAGTACCGCAAAAAATTTATTTCGAACAAAACTCAATTGAATACTTAAAACAAATGCAAGATGTAACAAAAGTTATGATCGTAACTGACCGTTCAATGGTTGATTTAGGATACGTAAAACGTATTACTGATCAATTAGATCGTCGTCGTAACCACGTATCAGTACAATTATTTACTGACGTAGAACCAGATCCAAGCTTAGAGACAGTTCACAAAGGTGTCGAATTAATGCGTTCATTCCAACCAGATACAATCATCGCATTAGGTGGAGGATCACCGATGGATGCTGCTAAGGGAATGTGGTTATTCTACGAACACCCAGAAGTAGACTTCAATGACTTAAAACAAAAATTCATGGATATCCGTAAACGTGCATTCCGTTACCCAGAATTAGGGAAAAAAGCGAAATTAGTCTGTGTACCAACAACTTCAGGAACTGGTTCAGAGGTTACACCATTCGCGGTTATCACTGATAAAAAAGCAAATAAAAAATATCCATTAGCTGACTATGCTTTAACACCAACAGTAGCAATCATTGACCCAGCATTCACAATGCACTTACCAGCGTCAATCACAGCTGATACTGGATTAGATGTATTAACGCATGCAGTTGAAGCATTTGTTTCAACAGTAGCAAATGACTATACTGATGGATTAGCATTACAAGCGATTAAATTAGTATTCAAGCATTTACCAAGTGCTGTGCATAATGGTGCAAAAGATCCTGAAGCACGTGAGAAAATGCACAATGCATCAGCAATCGCTGGTATGGCATTCTCAAATGCAATGTTAGGAATTAATCACTCATTAGCACATAAAATTGGTGGAGAGTACCACGTACCACATGGTCGTGCAAATGCAATCCTAATGCCACATGTTATCCGTTATAACGGAACACAACCACAAAAACCTGCGACTTGGCCAAAATATAACTACTATAAAGCCAATGAGAAGTACCAAGAAATCGCTCAAATGTTAGGATTACCTGCATCAACTCCAGAAGAGGGTGTTGAAAGCTTCGCATTAGCATGTGAACGCTTAATCACAGAAGTAAATGTTCCATTAAACTTCGCTTCTCAAGGAATTGATAAAGCAGAGTATGAAGCTAACTTAGATATGATCGCCATGTATGCATACGAAGATCAATGTTCACCAGCCAACCCACGTTTACCGTTAGTTGCTGATATGAAAGAAATCTTACGTACAGCATTCGATTACACTGGTGCAGAAACAAAATAATTGTTCGCGCAATAAAAAACGCCCTCTCAGGAGGGTGTTTTTTTGTCTTTTCCAAAAATAAATACGGCTCTTAGTTTGCAAGCGTAGTCTTTTCTAGTATAATAAAATTAATTGTATGACGGATAATGTCTAACGACGGTAGAATAGACTTTGTTTTAACAAAGTGAATATATATAAGGAGGAAGAAAATGGCTACAATTAAAATTGTCGCGCTTGGTGGACAAGCGGAAAATGGAAAGAATTTATATGTCATTGAAGTTGATGAACAAATTTTTGTCATTGATGCGGGGCTAAAATATCCAGAAGAAACAATGTTAGGAATCGATAAAATTGTCGCAAATTTTGACTATTTAGTCGAAAATAAAAAACGCGTACGGGGGATTTTCTTAACACATGCACACGAAGATCATATTGGTGCTTTACCTAGTCTCTTAGCGTTGCATCCATTTCCAATTTATGGAACAAAATTAACACTCGCTATTGTTGATGACTTGCTACGTCAAGAAAAGGTAAAATATACGGGGCGAAAACAAACAATTAATAGCCAAAGTTTATTGAAGTTTGGTAAAAATGTGACGATTCGTGCATTTAAGACAACGCATAGCATTCCCGATTCAGTGGGAATTGCTGTGAATACACCGGATGGTGCGATTGTCTTTACAAGTGATTTTGTTTTTGATCAAAGTGCCGGACCACGTTATGCAACAGATTTAGCAGCTCTAGGTGCAATTGGTCAACAAGGTGTCTTAGCCTTGATGCAAATTAGTCGTGGTGTCGAGACGCCAGGTTATGCAGCAAACGAACAAAGCTTTCAAAAAGAACTCGTCGATACGTTTGATTCATGGGAAAACCGGATTGTTATTTCAGCCTATGCAACAGATATTCGTCGGATTCAAGAAATTATTGATACAGCAGTTGAATTTGGCCGTAAAGTTTTTATTGCTGGTGTGCGTGCACAACGCTTAATTGATATTTCGCTCAAGTTAGGGTATTTAGATATGCCAACTGGCACACTTGTTGCGGCGAAAGATTTGACAAAATATCGTGAGCAACTTGTTGTTATTGTCGCTGGAAATAGTGGATTACCGTTCAATTTGCTTCATCGCATGTCAACACGAGCTGATAAAATGATTCAAATTGAAGAAACAGACTTAGTTGTATTAGCAACACCACCAATTCCAGGGACTGAAGTTGTTGCTGCCCAAGCAAGCGATGCAATCTTTAAAACTGGTGCGAAAGTTATCAGTATCGATAAAAAAAGTTTGACGACAAGCGTTGCTGCCCAAGAAGATTTAAAAATGATGATTAACTTTATGCGTCCTAAGTATCTCTATCCAACGAGCGGTGATTACCGTCATTTAGTTGAACATGCAGAATTAGGTACACAGGTCGGAATTCCTTATGAGCGAGCAATTATTCGTGATAATGGTGACTTTGCCGTCTTTAAGGATAGCGAATTAGTTGAGACGAATGATTATGTCTTAGCAGAAGATGTCTTAATCGATGGAACTGTCGCTGGGGATGTTGGAAGTGTTGTCTTACGTGATCGTGAACAGCTTTCGCAAGACGGAGTTGTCCTTGTGATGGTGACAGTGAGTAAGAGTAAGAAAAAAGTGGTTTCGGGACCAGAGATTGTGACTCGTGGATTTATTTATATTAAAGAGTCACAAGATTTAATGGATTCGATGTATGAACTCGTGAATGCACGATTAGATGAGTGTATTAGTGAACACGGAATTGAATGGTCACTTTTAAAGCAAACGATTCGTGAAGGGCTAGGAAAATACCTCTTTAAACAAACGAAACGTCGACCAATGATTATTCCAGTAATTATGGAAGTCAAATAAAAAAGAGCGGCTTCCGCTCTTTTTTATTGAGAAAAGGGGAGCAAAAATGACAAAAACATCATCGAAGACAACAGGAAAAAAACCAACGGCGACGAAGCCAAAGCCACCAGTGTCGCAGACGAAAAAGTCATCGCGGCAAACAACGGCGACAAAGAAAAAACCAACCAAAAAAAGACCAGTAGGCAAATCAACAGGGAAAAAAAAGCCTGCCCTCCGTATCCCGGTCCATATTTGGTATGAGACAAGTGGTGTCCTGATTTTACTCGCAGCATTGATTGCCGGATTACGTTTAGGAAGTATCGGTGAAGGCTTGTTTGCAGGACTCGTATTCGTATTCGGTGCGGGATTCCCGCTCGTGCTAGTAGGAATTATCGCTTTAGGTGGGAGTTTAATTTGGTACCAAAATCGGCTCCGATTTACTTGGAAGTGGGGAATTTATGCTGTTGTAGGGTTATCAATATTATTGGCACTCAGTGCAGCAATTGCACCAAATCAATCACTTGCTGAATTCGAGCTAGCGGTGAAACAACTCCAACAAGAAAATTGGGAATTTTATTTACAAACGCGGGGTGGAGTGATTGGTGTTAATTTCTTTGCAATGTTGCAACCATTGCTTGGGACAGTTGGAACCTTACTTGTCGCGTTAACAGTAAGTGTGTTAGCGATACTGTTTTTGCAACAGCGTTCATTGGCAACATCAATTGAAAAAACAGTGGCAACAACCAAGCGTACTGTTGATCGTGCACAACAACAAGTCAGTGAGTGGCAAGAAAACAAACGACAAGCAACGGAAGCAGCAGTGATTTACGATGTTGAGGCAACTCAGACACCGGTGACTGGTTTATTTCCAGATGAAATTTTTGGAGAAAATCTGCAAGTAACTGATGAAAAGTATGAAAACGGTACAAATGAAACGCTTATTCATCTCCCAATCGTTCATGAGCGTGTACAAGAAGCTAGCAGTGAGGTCAAACCGATTACTAGCCAACAACACGAACGAACAAATTCAGGGCAGACAAGTACACAGAAACCTTATCAAAATCCGCCAATTCATTTACTTCAAGAAGTAAAAGCGACTGATTTGACACAAATGAAAACGGTGATTGATACGAATATTGACCGACTCCAACAGATTTTTTCAAGTTTTAAAATTGGTGTTACTATTAGTGCGGTGAATGTTGGACCGGCAATTACCCAATATGAAGTGCAGCCAGAACCAGGCATTAAAGTCAGCCGAATTGTCAATTTAGCAGATGATATTGCTTTAGGACTAGCGGCAAAAGATGTTCGTATTGTTGCACCTATTCCTGGGAAGGCAGCAATTGGAATAGAAGTGCCAAATCCAATGGTAGCAATGGTTTCACTAAAACAAGTGTTAGAACCAACATTAGTGAATATGGATGAGAAATTATTAGTTGCCTTAGGAAAAGATATTTCTGGTAAAGCAATCACGGCTCATCTTGATAAAATGCCACATTTACTTGTTGCTGGTTCGACAGGGAGTGGGAAGTCGGTATGTATTAATGGGATTATTACGAGTCTCTTAATGCGAGCAACACCACATGAAGTCAAATTACTCCTGATTGACCCGAAAAAAGTTGAGTTAAGTTACTTTAATCATATTCCCCATCTATTAGCACCAGTCGTGACGGATCCGAAAAAAGCGGCAGTTGCTTTGCGAAAGATTGTCCAAGAAATGGAAGAGCGGTATGAAGCCTTTGCGACAGCCGGTGTTCGGAATATCGCCGGATTCAATGATCAACAGCCAAGTGATCAGCAGATGCCATTTATTGTCGTCATTATTGATGAATTAGCAGACTTAATGCTTGTCGCTTCAAAGGATGTTGAAGAATCGATTATGCGAATTACACAAATGGCACGAGCAGCTGGAATCCACCTTATTGTTGCGACTCAACGACCATCTGTTGATGTAATCACAGGTGTTATCAAAGCAAATATTCCTTCGCGAATTGCTTTTGCAGTATCATCACAAATTGATTCACGGACTATCTTAGATATGGGCGGAGCGGAAGCTTTAGTCGGAAAAGGCGATATGCTCTTTTTCCCAAGTGGCGAAAGTAAACCACTCCGTGTGCAAGGGGCATATGTGAGTGAAACTGAGGTATTAGATGTTGTTGATTTCATTAAAGGCCAAGAGGCAACAATAGTTTATGATGAGCAGTTGCTTGCTCTCGAACAAACCGATATACAGACGTTTGCAGCTGAAAACGAAGCAACGAGTGATGAATTACTCCCTGAGGTCATTCAGTTTGTGGTTGAACAGCAAAAAGCATCAACGTCAATGATTCAAAGACGATTTAAAGTTGGGTATAACCGAGCAGCACGATTGATGGAAATGATGGAAGGGCAAGCAATTATTGGACCAAACGAAGGAACAAAGCCAAGACAAGTGTTAAAAACGACGGCTACCTACCAAATCGAAAGTGAAGTATAGGCATCAAAGCCTAATCGGAAAGAATTACACATGATTTTAATCTGAAGCTAAACGCTTTGCGCTTGTTGTCAAAAGCTGAAAATGATACGATTACAAAAAATGATACGGGAGTATGAAATCGATGCAGCACTTTGGGATACGGTTAGTAATAGGGCTCAGCTTATTGTTTACAGTAAGTGGAATTGGGTATTTAACATTTGTGAGAAAAAGTCAAGAAGTTCGAATTGGTTTAGTGACTGATTTGGATGGTATGACAACGAATTCATTTAGTACGAATATATGGCATGGTATCCAACAGTATCAGGAAATTCAGCCGTTTGAAACAAATTATCGTGAACTCGAAACTGATGATCAACGGTTAAATGTTCTCAACGAACAAGCGAAAAAAAATCAAATTGTGATCGTTCCAGGGGAATCTTTTACTGAGAGTGTCGCTGTATCTGCTCAAGAAAACCCAAAAACAAAATATATTTTCTTAGATGCGAAGCCCAAACAACTCTTGGAAAATGTCATCGCTGTTGATTTTAAAGAAGAACAGGCAGGTTACTTAGCCGGTATTGTTGCTGCAATGACAACGAAAACAAATAAAATTGCTTTCATTGGTGGTGAACCATTGCCAGCAGTGAAAGACTTTGCCGCTGGTTATGTCCAAGGTGTCCAAGATGTGAATCCAGAAATTGTCGTACAGGTGGAAATGGCCAATAATTTTTCTGATGTTCAAGCTGGCTATGATATGGCAAAGCGCTTATACGAAACAGAATATGATATTATTTTTGCGGCAGCCGGTCGCGTGGGACAAGGTGTGATTCGTGCTGCTAAAGAATATACACAAGCAATCAAGCCAGTATGGGTGATTGGTGTTGACTATGACCAATTTAATGAGGGAATTTATGCACCAGGAAAATCAGTTGTTTTGACATCGGCAATTAAGCATATTGACCGAGCAGTTGAAGAAGTATTAGCTGAAGTGTTAAATGAAACTGCCACGTTTGGCACCAACCATACACTCGATATTACAACTGGGGCAATTGGTTTGCCGAAAACAAACCCTAATTTACAAGATGAAGCAGTAACCTTAGCAATTACAAAAGTAATTCAAGCACTGAGTACGGAACAGATAACATTAGCAACAAGTGATCATGTTGCGCAAAAATAAATGAAGACCAAAGAACTGCTGCATCTTTGGTCTTTTTGTTTTCTCCTAATTAGGAAAACCAAATTCTGAAAAAAAACTTTGAAATTTTGCAATAAATTGCAAAACAACCTAGAAAATTGCGTAAAATATGTGAAAAATTATAAAAAAACTAGGAGAAATCCCGAAAAAATTTTCGAAAGCGCTAACTATTTTAGAAAATTTAATAAAAGGTTTGATTTTGAAAATGGTTATAGTACAATAGGACAGAAGAACAAATTATTTGGAGGTACTCTCATGAAGAAATTATTAGCATTAACTTCTTTAGCCCTAGTGTTCACATTAGGATTAACTGCTTGTGGAAGCACAAGTGACAATGGAGGAGAAGGATCTGATTTACCAGTAGCATCAGTAGGATTAGTAACTGATACAGGTGGAATCAATGACAAATCATTCAACCAAGGATCTTGGGAAGGTGTTGAAGAATTCGTAGCAGCGAATGAAGGTGTTGAATCAGGTTACCTAGAAACACAACAAGATAGCGACATCTTACCAAACTTAGATACATCAGCAGCTCGTTACCAAGTAGTCGTAGCTCCTGGATTCAAGTTCTCTGAAGGAATCGCTGTTTCAGCGAAACAAAACCCAGAGACTAGCTATGTTATCTTAGATGCGACACCAACTGAAGGTGATGCAGAAGTAACATTAGAAAACGTAGCATCAATTTTATTCCGCGAAGAACAAGCAGGATATCTTGCTGGTATCGTAGCAGCAAAAACGACAAAATCTGATACAATCGGATTTATCGGTGGAATTCCAGTACCAGCAGTAATGAACTTTGCAGCTGGATATGTTCAAGGTGCGAAATCTGTTAACCCAGATATCAAAGTTGACGTACAATACGCAAACAGCTTCACTGATACAACAATCGGAAAACAAAAAGCATCAGCTATGTATGCAAGCGGAATGGACATCATTTTCGTAGCAGCTGGTGGAGTTGGAACTGGTGTTATTGAGCAAGCGAAAGAGTTAACAACTCAAGGAACTGAAGCATGGGTAATCGGTGTAGACCGTGACCAATATGCAGATGGTGAGTACGGAGACGGAAAATCAGTTATCTTAACTTCAGCAGTAAAACACGTTGGTGCTGCAGTTAACCAAACGTTAAATGCAATTAAAGATGGAAACGCTCCATTTGGACAAGTGCAAACGTTAGGAATTAGCGAAGATGCTGTTGGTTTACCAGCAGAAAATCCAAACATTACTGATCAAGAAACGTTAGATTTAATCGCTTCTGAAACAGAAAAAATGAAAGCTGGAGAAGTTACAGTAAAAACAAATGCTGACTTCCCAGTACAAGATGCAAAAATTTACTAATTTGTAAAATAAAAGCAACTAGGAAAAGACACTTGGTGACAAGTGTCTTTTTTTCTTATTGCGAAAAAAATAAAATTATTGTTAATAATTAAATGGAAAAAGCAATACTTTCATAGGATTTAAATGAACAACAGACTTTCTTTAAAAGTCAGCAATTATCACTGAAAATCACAACTCTTTGTTCAAAAATAAGTGGAAAAGTGATATGATATTAAATGAGAAAATGTGTGAAAGGATGTTAGAGATGGAGTACGTAATTGAGATGTTAGACATCCGTAAAGAATTCGGTGGCTTTGTTGCTAATGATGATATTACTTTACAGTTACGCCCACAAGAAATTCACGCCTTACTAGGTGAGAATGGGGCAGGGAAATCAACTTTAATGAGTGTTCTTTTTGGACTGTATTCGCCAGATGGTGGTGAAATTCGTGTTCGAGGAGAAAAAGTGAATATTACGAATCCGAACTTGGCAAATGAATTGGGAATCGGGATGGTGCATCAGCATTTTAAACTCATTCACAATTTTACTGTTACAGAAAACATTATTTTAGGAATGGAAAAAACAAAAAAAGGTCAAATTGATTTGAAAAGTGCAGCACAAGAAATTGCAGCGTTATCAGAGAAGTATAACTTAAATGTTGATCCAAATGCTAAAATCGAAGATATTAGTGTCGGGATGCAACAACGTGTTGAAATTCTTAAAATGTTATATCGTCATGCAGAAATTTTGATTTTTGATGAACCAACGGCAGTATTAACACCACAAGAAATTGAAGAATTAATGCAAATTATGAAGCGTTTAGTCGCTGAAGGAAAATCAATCATTCTGATTACTCATAAACTTGCAGAAATTAAAGAAGTAGCTGATCGTTGTACAGTTATTCGTCGTGGAAAATATATTGATACAGTAAATGTTGGTGAAGTCAATGAAAATGAATTGGCAGCATTAATGGTCGGGCGTGAAGTAAGCTTCGTTGTTGACAAGGGACCAGCAACACCCGGTGCAGATGTGTTGAAAATTGAACACTTGACAGTGAAAGATTCACGAGGCTTGAAAGTTGTCAATGACTTGAAGTTATCAGTTCGTGAAGGTGAGATTTTAGGGATCGCTGGAATCGATGGTAATGGTCAAGAGGAACTTGTTGAGGCAATTGCTGGTTTACGTAAAATTGAAAGTGGAAAGATTGAATTGTTAGGAACCGACTTAACAAAGATGCCAATTCGCAAACGAACACAAACAGGGATTGGTCACATTCCTGCCGATCGGCATAAACATGGACTGGTCTTAGATTTCTTACTTTCAGAAAATATGGTCTTACAAAATTATTATGAAGCACCATATTCGAAAACAGGAATTTTAAATCAAAAAGCAATTACTGACTATTCAGAACGCTTAACAGCAGAATTTGATGTCCGTAGTGCGCATGGAATTAAATCTTCAGCACGTTCAATGTCAGGTGGAAACCAGCAAAAAGCAATTATTGCACGTGAAGTTGATCGTTCACCAAAATTCTTGATTGCTTCACAACCAACACGTGGTTTAGATGTAGGTGCAATTGAGTTTATCCACAGTAAATTAATTGAAGAGCGTGATAAAAACCGTGCTGTTCTTCTAATTTCATTTGAATTAGATGAAGTATTAAATGTTTCTGACCGTATCGCTGTTATTTGCGAAGGGAAGATTGTTGCTGTACTTGATGCTGATAAAACAAATGAAAAAGAACTTGGTTATTTAATGGCCGGAGGAAAATATGAAGGGGGAATGACACATGAATAAGAAATTAGCAAATTTCAATTGGCGTAAAATTCTCATTCCAATTTTTTCAATTATATCTGCCTTTATCATTGGAGCGATTATTATTGCCGCTTCAGGAAAGAATCCATTAGATGCATTTAGTGCACTCTTTAGTGGAATCTTTGGGAATACTTATTATATTGGTGAATGGTTGTTCCGTTCAGTGCCAATTATTTTAACAGGTTTAGCCGTTGCCTTTGCATTCCGAACAGGATTATTCAATATTGGTGCACCTGGTCAATTAGCAATGGGTGGGTTAACTGCGGTTGTGATTGGGATTTTCGTCCAATTACCTTGGTTTTTCCATATGCCATTGATGATTATCGGTGGAGGCTTAGCTGGTTTTCTTTGGGGACTCATTCCGGGGATTTTAAAAGCACGGTATCGTGTTCATGAAGTTGTTGTTTCAATCATGTTAAACTATACAGCTTTATACTTTGTTAACTATGCTATTTTAAAATTTATTCCGAATCCAACGAATCCGGCACAATCAGCAGCAATGCAGCCATCAGCAACGTTGAATGTTCCAGGAATTACGGAGTTAGTTGCTGCTATCTTCCCAAATTCGCGCTTAAACTTTGGTTTCTTGATTGCAATTGCAGCATGTATTATTTTTGCTTTTATCATCAATAAAACAAGTTTTGGTTATGAACTTCGTGCAGTTGGATTAAATCCTTCAGCAGCTGAGTATGCTGGGATGAAAGTAAATCGCAATATCGCTCTTTCAATGGCAATCGCCGGAGCATTTGCAGGGATCGCTGGAGCAATCTATATGACATCGCTTGGAAAAATTGATGTCGAGCAAGGATTAACAGGATATTATCTCCTTGGGTTCGATGGAATTGCAGTCGCGTTACTTGGAAATAGTACAGGCGTTGGTGTTTTCTTATCTGCATTACTATTAGGTGGTTTAAAAGCTGGGGCAGCATCAATGCAAGCCTTTGCTCAAGTACCAGCTGAGATTGTCGAAATTATGAGTTCATTAATCTTACTCTTTGTTGCTTCAGGATACTTCTTTGAACGTATTCTTGATAAACGAGCAATTAAAAAATTACATAAAATCCGGCAACAAAAAGTGGAGGTGAGTGAATAATGGATATCATGGGAATTTTGGTCAATGTTCTCTTGTTTGCTTCACCATTGATTATTGTTGCAATGGGTGGATTATTCAGTGAGCGTAGCGGTGTTGTAAACATCGGTTTAGAAGGATTAATGATCGTTGGTGCTTTTGTGACAACGGCGACATCACTCATTTTACAAGATATGGGTATGAGTTTCCTTGTTTCAGTACTCATCGGGATGGTTTTAGCGGTAATTGCAGGTGGGCTATTCTCACTTATTCATGCATATGCATCAATCTCTTTACGTGCGAACCAAACAATTAGTGGTGTTGCTTTAAACATGTTAGCGTTAGGTGTTTCTTTATACTTAACACAAATTTTATTTAAAGCAAAAGAAACTGAACCAATCGGAATCGGACAACATGCTTCTTCGTTTTTAATTCCTGGTTTAGGAGATATTCCAGTAATTGGGGTCTTCTTTGACTGGCGTGTTATTTTAGTAGCAGTTGTTGTTGTGGTAACATGGTATGTTATGTACCGCCGTCCATTTGGATTACGTTTACGTGCTTGTGGTGAGCACCCAAGTGCAGCTGATTCAATGGGAATTAATGTGACAAAAATGCGTTATCAAGCAGTTATTATCTCAGGAATGTTAGCCGGTGCTGGTGGAGCATTACAAATGTTAGCATTCGCTGGAAAATTTGCACCATACACAATTAATGGTGCTGGATTCATGGCACTTGCAATCCTTGTCTTTGGACAATGGCGTCCGTTTAGTGTTATGACTGCTGGGTTATTCTTCGGATTCTTACGTGTTGTTGGGGTAACTGGAAGCAGCTTGTTCCCAGGTTTACCAATTCCAGAACAAGTATACTTTGCATTACCATATATCTTCGTTATCATTGCGTTGATTTTATTCTCGCGTAATGCAACAGCACCAAAAGCACTTGGTGTTCCTTACGATAAAGGATTACGTTAAAAAAAACGACCGAAAGGTCGTTTTTTTTATGTTGTTGGAAAATTGACTTTTACAACTGCAGTTGAGAAGAAGTATTCTGTCTCACATGTATTGAGTGTAAAGCAAGCACTTTGTTTCAATAAGGCTAAAAATGTGAGGTGAGATAGATCAGCTACGCAAACGTCAGCAAATTGAATCATTGATTGTTCCATTCCGCGTTCAAAAGCTAATTTGAGCTGACTGTGCATCCAAAATGTTAGAGTTGTATCTGCAGGGAGCTGTAAGACTGATTGGTCAGCAAATGTTATGAGTATCATGTTGTCACCACCTTTTAAAAATTAGTATAGCAAATTTTTTGGTAGTTGTCATAGTCAATTCAGCATCAAACCCGAAAATAATGTGCTATACTTAAGAAGAAACAATATTTGGGTGATAACTCAAACAAGAAAGGTGGCTTATATTGATGAAATATAACAAGATGACTATCAATCAGACAACAGTTCATTTAATTCAAACGAATAAGTTTAAAACAGTAGCAATGCAAGTAAGATTTCAAAATAAACTTGATCAAGCAACAGTAGCACAGCGTGGATTATTACCATTCGTACTCCGTTCGGGAACAGCAAAATATCCAAGCTCAGCAGCAATTCAACAACAATTAGAATATTTATATGGTGCTAGTTTCCATGTCGGTGTTGAAAAAAAAGGGAGTTTACATACACAATATTTTAACTTCTCTTGTGTGAATGATAAATTTTTACCAGCAGGACAGACAGTGTTAGCTGATGTTTTTGCCTTTCTCGGTGAGGTGCTCTACGCACCAAAATTAACAAAAGGTAGCTTTGATCCTCAAGTTGTCGAACAAGAAAAACGGTTGTTAATTGATAAAATTCGTGGTATTTATGATGATAAGCTCCAATATTCATTAATGCGACTTGTTGAAGAAATGGGAGCAGGAGAACCGTTTGCGATTCGTGCCTATGGAACAATCGAAGATGTCAGTGCCATTACACCAGAACAGTTGTATGCTACTTATCAGTCGATGCTGACACAGGATGAATTAGAAATATATCTCGTAGGTGATATCACTCCTGAGCAGGTTGAAACATTAATTTTGACGCACTTACAAGCAGCAGGAGCAGAGCACTATGAGTCACGCTCACGGAGTGAAAAAGTGATTACTGAAGTCAAACATTTAAGCGAAGCACAAGCAGTGACACAAGCAAAATTAATTTTAGGCTATCGAACGCACACTTATTTTGGTGATGAAAATTTCTTTGCCTTACGAGTGATGAATGGAATTTTAGGTGGCTATACACATTCGAAACTATTTCTCAATGTGCGTGAAAAAGCAAGTCTTTGTTATTTTGCCGCTAGCCGAATTGATGGAAATGCCGGAATTATGTATCTATACTCAGGCTTAGACCATGATAAAGTCAGTGATGCTGAAAAATTGATTATTGAGCAAATTGACGCTGTTCAAGCTGGGCAATTTAGCGATCATGATTTAGAAATGACGAAACTGGCAATGAAGAACGATGTCCTCGAAATCTTGGATTCAGCAACGGGGATGATGAGCTTTTATGCAAGTATCAACGATATGGGTGTTGACTGGAATGTCGAACAATGGCTGCAAGCCATTGATGCAGTGACACGAGAACAAGTCATCACAGCTGCAAATGCGCTACAAGCAGATACAACTTTTGTGTTAACAAGTCAGGAGGCATAGGATGGAAAAGCGATATTATGAGACGTTAAAAGAAACAGTATATTATCAAAAATTAGCAAATGGATTACAAGTGTATTTATTACCAAAACCAGAGTATAATAAAACCTTTGCGACATTTTCAACACATTACGGTTCAGTTGATAACCAATTTATTCCACTAGAAGAAACAGAGTTTATTACCGTTCCTGATGGTGTTGCCCATTTTCTTGAACATAAGATGTTTGAATCTCCCAAAGGTGATGTATTTCAAGATTTTGCGAAATATGGTGCGAGTGCAAATGCCTTTACTTCACATGATGTGACAACATATTTATTTTCATGTACAAATAATTTGATTGAAAATTTAGAGCTTTTATTAGATTTTGTTCAAGAACCATACTTTACACCTGAAAATGTTGAAAAAGAAAAAGGTATTATTGGACAAGAAATTAATATGTATGAGGATAATGCTGATTGGCGAATTTATCAACAAACACTAGCGCAACTTTATCCCGAACATCCAGTTGGAATTGATATTGCCGGTACGATTGAAACAATCAGTGGAATTACTGACGAAACATTATACCGTTGCTATCATACTTTCTATCATCCAAATAATATGCTATTATTTGTGATTGGAAATTTTGATATTGAAGCGGTTAGTCACTTTATTCAGCACAATCAACAACAAAAAACATTTGCAGAACCACAGCAGATTGAGCGTTTTGAAGTTCAAGACAAGACACAGCCGCTGGGGAAAAAGCTTGCATTAACAATGGATGTTAGTATGCCAAAAGTGATGATAGGGATTAAAAACCAAGATGTTGATGGTATTCACCCACGACAACAGTTGAAAAATGAATTAGCATATGATTTCATGCTTGATTTTCTCTTTGGTTCAAGTTCTAAAAACTATGACCAACTGTTAGCATCGGGCGTGATTAATGATAGTTTTGGGTATTCACAAACAAATGATCCAGGTGTAGGCTACACGTTAATGAGTACAGATACAGAACAACCCGAAGCATTTATGGAGGCAATTCAAAAAATTGTGACAACATTTGACCCAACTAGTATTGAAGCACCAACAGTTGAGCGCTTTAAACGCAAAAATATGGGACAATTTATTCGTTCGTTAAATTCAGTCGAATTTATTGCTAATCAATTTACACGTTATGCTTTTAATGGGATGAATATTTTTGAGGTCATTGAAATTATGGATGAGATTACAAAAGAAGATCTCGTGCAAGCTTTCGATAATTTTAAAAACCAAGACAATTGGGCATATACACTTATTACAAGTGCTGAGTAAATTCAGTGAAAAATGTACTAAAAGTGATGAATAACTAAAAAAATTTTTAAAAAAAGCGGTTTCACTACCGTTTTTTTATTTCCTTGTTATAATTAAGGTGCAGTATTTATTCAAGGGGAGATATAAGTATGTGGGATGAAAAGGAAATATCACAGTTGTTAGAAGAGTATAATGGAAAAAAACCATGGCATAAGCGAGCGAGTATATGGATTGCAGCAGCGATTGTCCCAACGGCATTAATGGTTAATATTGTTGCACCAACGGTCAAAACATTTGCAGCGGAACGTGTATATGCCCAAACGGTGGCCGAGCAAGAATTAGTAACAGATTTTACAGCCTTAAGTAAGCACGTTCAACCAAGTAGTGATGTGAATGCGATTATTTATTTTAATTTACCGGAAACTTGGCAGATAAATGCCGTGACCATTAATCAAGAAACATATGAACTTCATTCTGGACATGATGCATATTTGGTTAAATTAACGGCTCCAGAGGAACTAGGACATTGGGAGGTAGCGCTAGAACAGGTGACAGTTTATGATGGTGCATTATACCATGAGGTTATGATTGGCAAAGAAATTGTCATTGATGTTGAGACTCATGTACCACATTTTGAGGAGGTTCATCCTGAGAAACCAAAAGTCCAAGAAGACGGCCAAGGTGCTCAAGAAGTGCAACATGATACGTATCAAGTTGGTGAAAAAGCAAAAACAGACATGAAATTTAAAACGAGCGAAGGCGATAAAATCAAACAGCTCGAAAAATATGTCCTTGGTGATGATAAAAATTTATTCAAAAAAATCGTGAAATTTAAAGAAAAACCAGAATTTTTATCAGAGCACGGTGAAGTAGTTGGTGTTGTCTTTCAAAATACATTGTACCCAGCGACAATTCAAGCAGATGGTCAATTACAAATTTATGGCTTAGATGCAGCAACAGCACTAGTCGATTTACAATATATTGTCTATGAAGATGGCAGTATAGTTCCTGCCCCAAGTTTTTCTTTTTGAACAATAGCTAAATTATGATATAATGATGAGAGAAGATTTCGATTAAATGAGGGAAACTATGGAACGTTCAACTTGGCTGACAATTTTAATAATTATTTTGGTAGTGAGTGTCGTACTCATGTTTATTAAGGTTATTCTAAGTGCCTTTACTTTTGTCTTTGAATATTCTGGAGTAATTGCACTCCTTTCAATTTTAGCATTAGTGATAATTTGGAATTGGCGACGATAAAGAGCTAGCTAGCAATCAGTAATACATGATTGTTAGCTAACTCTTTTTTATTTAGCAGTATCTTTTTAGGTACTATAAAACAAAATAGTGCGTACTTGTTTTTATTTTCAATGAGCAGTATACTCAATTCATCATCAGAGAAGCGACAAGCGAGCACGCTGAGCGTGACTGAAGGAGGAAGAAAAATGGCAAACACACAAGTATATCCACGAGCATTTTCACATATTGGGTTATCAGTCCCAAATATTCATGAAGCGGTAAAATTTTACACTGAAGTTATGGGTTGGTACGTCGTCATGGGACCAACAATAGTAGCAGAGGAAACAGAGACAGCTATCGGAATTATGTGCGAAGACGTATTTGGTGCTGGCTACGGTGGTTTTGATATCGCACACTTAGTGACATCAGATGGCATCGGAATTGAATTATTTGCATTTAAAGACTATGTAAAACCAGAAAACAATCTTGATTTCCGCCAAATCGGTGTCTTCCATTTCTCAGTGCAAGATCCTGATATTGAAGGAATGGTCGAAAAAATTGTCGCCCACGGTGGAAAGCAACGGATGCCAATTCGTGAATATTATCCAAACGAACAACCATATAAAATGTGTTATGTTGAAGATCCATTTGGGATTGTTTTTGAAGTGTATACACACAGTTATGAACGTACATATTCACAAGGAAATTACTAATTTAAGCACTGAAAGTCTGGTCTAAGCAAAGGAGCTGTTCACGATGAAAGTAATTATTTTTGGAGCAAGTGGCAGAACAGGACAACTTGCTGTTGCCCAAGCACTGGCAGCCGGGATGGAAGTAACGGCATTTGTTCGTAATCCACAAGCATTAGCAGCAACTGCTAATTTGCGAATTGTTATCGGGCAAGTATTGAATTATGAAGATGTGAGACAAGCGATTGCTGGTCAGGATGCAGTAGTGAGCTGTTTAGGCGGTCCGGGAACACAAGTTTCAACGGTAATTACGGAAATGACGGGAACTATCGTTCAAGCGATGCAAGCAGTTGGTGTCAAACGGATTGTCCAAATGTCTTCGGCCGGGATTCATGACGAATTACCAGGAATAGTTGGGAAATTTGTGGCGCTGATGTTGAAAAATCCCTTGCGAGATCATCGTGGCGCATTTGCGATTTTAGCACAAAGTGGGTTAGAATACACCGTTGCTCGGCCACTTTCGCTTGTTGATGGACCACTAACAGGTGTATATCGCGAAGTCGAAACTGGGGTGCCAGCGAAAGCACGAAATATTGCACGCGCTGATGTCGCCCATTTCCTCATCAAAGCGGTTCAAGATGAAACGTATGTGGGGGAAAGTATTGGTTTAGCTTACTAAGCGAATGTGTACCAACACAGATAATAATAATAAGAGCTAGAATTCATAGAAAAAAGCCACTCCGTTGAGGGGTGGCTTTTTCTATGAATTTGTTATTTGAGGATATAATTTCGCAACTTCAGGATTGAGAATCGTGACATTTTCACGCATATCTTTCATCAATTTGGCATCAGGGTTACAACGTAAAACCATCCCATCAAGATACATTAAACTTTTAATGATGGGATAAATCCCTTGTTCAAATTGCATCCCACAATTGACACCGAGCTTAATTGTTTCCATCATTTTTTGGGTTAAACTCACTTGGCTCACTGTGCTTTCACTGAAATCAGCATAGACAGCGAGTAACTTTTGGTGAAAATCAGCAAAGGTAGCACCAGTTAATTCGATATCAGACATGGCATTCAAATATTTGGCACAATTATCATAATCATAAAAGGCGAGTGCGGTCATAAAGTTGAAAAGTCCTTGCCGCATCCGCTCACTGACATGGCCAATGGCACCGCAATCAACAAAATAAATCTGTTCATCGAGGTCAATAATATTTCCCGGGTGAATATCACCATGAAAAGTTCCAATGTTGAAAAGATAAAAACCATGAACTTTAAAGAGATCTAAGAGCCGTTCATAAGGTAACTGTTTAACACTTAATTCATAATCGTATGTTGCACCGGGAATCAGGAGCGAAACAGCAACATTTTCTGAACATAACTCAGGAACGTATTCAATGAAATGGAGCTTAGTTAAATCAAATTCAGTGTGATGCTGTTGATAAATTTCATAAAGCAAATCACGATTTTTCATTTCATTGCGGAAGTCGAGTTCGTCTAAAGTGTTGGTGCGGATTGACGCCAAAACGCCGAGCGGATCAGCGACACGTGCGAGCTTAGGATAAAAGAAAATAATGAAGCGAAACAAACGACTCACTGATTGAACATCTTTGACGAATTGTTTTTTGAAATCCGCTTTTAAAATTTTGACGGCAACAGCACGACCATCTTTCAGTTTCGCCTGATAGACTTGACCAATCGAAGCACTCGCAAGTGGTTGTTGCTCAAAGCTCGCAAATTGTTGGCGCCAGCGTTCATCAGTATAGGTAGCGAGCAATTTTTCAATATCTTCTTCAGGGATTTTCGTTGTTGCCGTATACAGCTGCGATAGATGGGTACACTTTTTTTCATCGAGAAAATCAATTCGCAAGGCAAAAGTTTGGGCAATTTTCACCGCTAATAGACCTTTTTTTTGAATTTTATCGAGGTCTGGCAAGGGTTTGCGAAAAATTTCATTCATTAAATCAATAAAGCTGAGTGCATTCATTTTAGCTCCCACCTTTCTACAATGTGTATGCGTATTATACAGAGAACACAGACAAAAAAATAGTGCTAAATATTGTCCTAATTATGTTATAATGAGAAAAACAAAAATATAAAGGAGCTTGGGAAGAATGGAACAATATTTAGCACTGTGCCGCCATGTTTTGACTAATGGGGAACAAAAAGGTGATCGAACAGGAACAGGAACAATCAGTACTTTTGGCACACAATCACGATATGACTTAACAAAAGGTTTTCCAATGGTGACGACAAAGAAAGTACATTGGAAGTCAGTTGTTCATGAATTATTATGGTTTATTCAAGGTGATACAAATGTCAAATATCTCCAAGACAATGGAGTTCGCATTTGGAATGAATGGGCTGATGAAGATGGGGAACTTGGACCAGTTTACGGTGCTCAATGGCGAAAATGGCGTGATGCCGATGGTGAGACACACGACCAACTGCAACAATTGATTGATGATCTCAAGCAGAATCCAAATTCACGACGGTTAATTTTAAGTGCGTGGAATGTTGGTGAACTCGCGAACATGGCGTTACCACCATGTCATGCTTTTGTCCAGTTTTATGTCAGCGCTCAAGGCAAACTCTCGTGTCAATTGTATCAACGTTCAGCTGATATTTTCCTTGGGGTACCATTTAATATCGCTTCTTATGCATTGTTAACCCATTTGTTGGCACAAGTCGCTGGTTTAGAAGTTGGTGAATTTATTCATACACTTGGTGATGCTCATATTTATAACAATCATCTCGAGCAAGTAGAATTGCAATTAACACGAGAACCAAAAGCGTTACCAATGTTAAAATTGAATCCGGCAATTCAAACTATTGAAGACTTTACGTTTGCTGATATTGAATTAATTGGTTATGAGTCGCATCCACATATTGCTGGAAAGGTGAGTGTCTAATTATGCCAGTTGCAATTATTGTTGCCTTTGATGAGAAACAAGGAATAGGGATTACAGGTAAATTGCCATGGCATTATCGAGAAGATCTCCAATACTTTAAGGCGAAGACAATCAATCAAATCATGCTCATGGGATATGAAACATATCAAACACTGCCAATCAGACCATTGCCAAATCGCACGACGATTGTTGCGACAAGAAATCATGATATTTATGATGAAGGAGTAACAGTTACTCGCGATGTCGAAGCAACATTGCAACAGTATGCGATAAGTGACGAATGGTTATTTGTTGCTGGTGGCAGCTGTATTTATCAGTATGCCTTACCGTTTGCTGAACAGCTACTGATTACACAGGTGCCAGGTGAACATGACGTTGATACATGGTTCCCAGCTTGGAATCAAGCTGAATTTGAAAAAATAAGTCAAGAACAAGGTGAATATGTTTGCTTTGAAATATACCAGAGAAAGGAAGCGAAGTAACAATGGATTTTATTATTCTCTTTTTAATTGCTATTATTGTTTTCATTGTCGTTGTTTTGTTAGGAACATGGGCGTGTGCGTATATTTTACGTCTGCCAATTTTTTCGCAACGTACACGAAATCTGGCAGCAAGAACTGGCCTGATGGTCGTGAATCGCTTTATGCGAGCACAAATTAATGTAATAGGGAAAGAAAATTTACCTGAAGAAAGTTTTGTTATTGTTGGAAATCATGTCAGCAATATTGATATTTTAGCCTTATGTGAAGCGATACCACGTCCAATTGCTTTTGTGGCAAAAGAAGAATTAGGGAAAGTCCCATTCTTAGGATCATGGATGGAAACGATGAAGTGTGTATTTATTAAACGTGATGATGTTCGTGGTTCGATTAAACTGATTAATGAGGTCGCTGCGCAACAAGTAAAAGATGGCTTGCCGATGGTTATTTTCCCCGAAGGAACGAGAAGTGGCGGCCATGAAGTTGCCCCATTTAAAGGTGGGAGTTTTTCACTTGTGACGAATTCACAAGCACCAGTGGTTCCAATTACGATTGAAAATACTCATCTTGTTTTGAAAAATTTTCCGAAAAAAACACAGATTCGGGTTACAATTCATCCTGCAATTTATCCTGAAACGTATACGCAAATGAATCGCAACCAATTAGCTGCTCAAGTTTATGAGCAAGTGGTGAGTGGGTTTCAACGTGGAAACGCGTAAAGTTTTAGTTGTTGGTATTGGTGTTGTGAGCCTTGGTCTTGTTGCAAGTTTAGGACTTTTAGTGAGTGTACTCCCAAAAGCCACCGAACAACAAGTGGTTGTAGCAGGACAACCAAATAAACCAGAAACCGAGGCGAAGCCAAATCTTTCAGATAAAGAAGCAACCCCAGATGAGACACCAACGACTGAAGTGCCAGAAGTGACTCCAGAAGTTGAGGGAACCGTCACGGCAGGGGAACCAACAATTACTGAACCAGAATTAGGTATGAGTGTCGCGCAATTACAAACAGTCATGGGAGAACCAACAAAGGTCAGAGCAGTTGATGCTGCCTATGTATATGAGTACACTGGCCATACATTTGTTGTTGACGAACACCAACAAACAGTAATTGGCTACTGGTTATATCCAGAGCAAGCGGTTCAGCCAACTGAAGTGAGTATTGATTGGCAAAAGGGATTTGCACAAAGCCCAAGTGCAATTGATTGGCAAGGACCATATGGAAATAGCGGACGCGGAAGCACCTATGTACTGTATGGCTATACAACAATTGCTGGTGTTGATTATGTAATCGAGTTTGGTGCGGATGATGAGTTGGGCTTCGGCAATCAATTAGTTGCTATTTATCAACAGTAAAAAAACAGCATGAGACGCCTCATGCTGTTTTTAATGTTGTTAAATACCTTTTGCTTTTGCCTTAATCATTGGCTCGAGTTTTGGGTTAATATGATCATAGAATAAAACGCCATCGAGGTGGTCGATTTCATGTTGTAGGACAATGGCCATAAAATCGCGGAACCGTAGTGAGAGTTTATTGCCGTCAACATCGAAAGCTTCAACAGTAATTCGAGAGAATCTTGGCGTAATTCCTTCAACGTCATAGTTGACAGATAAGCAGCCTTCACCATCACGTAAGTAGGTTTTTTCTTCTGAATGACTCACAATTTTTGGATTTACGAGGACAAAACTATGTTCTTTTTCATTTTCATCGATTGTGTGGATAGCCACCATGCGAAGGAGTTGATTCACTTGGGGTGCAGCTAAACCAACACCAGCACGGAGACCATATTTTTGTGCCAATTCATCATCTTGGCTATATTTTAAATATGTTAGCATGTCTTCGGCAAGGGTTTTTTGCTCAGGAGTTAATGGAAAAGTGAGAAGTTCACTTTTTTCACGGAGACGAGGGTTTTTATCATCAATAATATCTTTCATCATCAACATTTTTCGAGTATCCTTTCTTCTTACAGTGTTTTTCTAAAATAATGATACTTTTTACAGTATACGTTTTTTTAGTGGATTTGGAAAGAAGAAAGCACCGAAAAAATGATGATTTTTTTGTGAGACGAGACTCTTCGCTTTTGAAGTAAAATTTGGTAAAATAAGAAGTAAGACTCAAGGGGAATTTTTAGGAGAGACTATGGCAGAAATAAGAAAAAAATCAAAACAAACAAAGCTCGTTCGCTTTGCACAATTAAAATATATGGATATTGGCCTCTTTACGGCTATGGTAATTTTAGTCGGTATTGGGATTTTTGCGATATATAGTGCAAGTATTTATACTGCCTTCTATGAGGGAAGTAGTCCATTAAAATACTTAGTGATTCAAACACTAGGATTAGGACTTGGTCTGTTAGCCTATTTCACACTAGCAGTTATACCGTATAAAAAATATCTTAATATTAAACTTATCGGTATCGGATTGGGTTTGAGTATAGCAACATTAATCTACGTATTGACAACTGATCCGATTTTAGGAGCAAGTCGTTGGATTGACTTGGGGCCTGTAAACTTTCAGCCATCAGAATTAACGAAAATCGTCTTCGTATTGTTTATTTCCTATTGGTTTGTTCGGTATGAGACGGTTTGTTATGATGATGGTATGAAGCTTATCACTTTGGTGAAAAGTAGCTTTGTCGCTTTATTCAATCCAACTGCTCGAAAAAAAGTGAAACGAATTGCACAAGATAAACGTTTATGGAAGCGAGTGGCGACATTTTGGGGGATTCCGTTGGCAATTATGCTAACAATTATGGTACTGTTAAAACTTGAGCCAGATAATGGTTCAATGATTATTATTTTTGCTTTATTCTGTGCGATCTTCACAATTATCTTTTTACGTAGTCGTAAAATGCGACTGATTTTGGCTGGACTCGTTGTTGCCGGTGGATTGGTGATTCTCAATAAAGATTTAATTGCACAATTAATTATTGAAAATTCTGGTTCGGATCATATTGTCACGCGATTTAATGCTTGGTTAGATCCGTTCGAAGACTATCAAGGCGATGGGTATCAATTAGCGAACTCATACATTGCGATTGCTAAAGGTGGCGTAACTGGTGCTGGAATTGGTAATGGAACACAAAAGCAAGGATTTTTACCTGAAGGACATACCGATTTTATTTTAGCGAATATTGCAGAAGAAACGGGATTAGTCGGAATTGGTGCTGTGTTTGCCCTCTTCTACTTTATCTTGTATCGGGCATTTAAAATTGCCCAAAAAGTTGAGGATAAACAAGCGAAATTAATTATTTTTGGTTTAATTGTTCTCTTCTTTATTCAAATGTTTTGGAATGCTAGTGGAATTAGTGGGCTACTGCCGATGAAAGGTTTAGCAGTCCCATTCTTAGGATATGGGGGAACATCAATTGTATTTATGGTGTCAACACTTGGAATTATCCAAAGTATTGCCACAAATACGAATTATCGTGAAGCGAAACGAATCGAGGAAATCAATCATGAATGAGCGGATTGATGGGTTATTACAGCCATTTATCACACTGTTACAAACAAATACACACTATTGTACTTGGCAACAAGTATCAATGGCAATTGAAACTGACGAAACAGCACAGCAGTTGCTTGAACAATTTAACCAAGCGAAAGATACTTTTGCGGAAGCACAACGATTTGGAAGATACCACCCGGATTACCAAACATATCAGCGCGCACTCGCACAAGCAAAGCGTGAGCTTGATCAATATCCATTGATTGTTGACTACAAGCAAGCACAAAAGCAGGTGCAAGTACTTTTAAATCAAATGAGTATTATGCTAGGACAAGCAGTTTCACCACATATCATCGTACCTAGTGATTTCTTCACTGGACAAGTACCACCGAAAAAAAGTTGTGGCAGTAATTGCCAATGTGGTTAGAATAAAAGAAAGAAGTGAAAAAAATGCGAATTATTGCAGGTGACCGCCGAGGTTTACATTTTGAAGCTGTAAAGGGGAACAATACGCGACCAAGTACAGATAAAGTTCGAGAAGCCTTATTTAACGCTCTCGGTCAATATTTTGAGGGAGGAAATTCACTTGATCTATTTGCCGGGAGTGGTGCTTTATCTTTTGAAGGCTTAAGTCGTGGGATTGATCATGCAATTATGATTGATCGTGACTATCGTGCGATTCAAACAATTCAAGAAAATGCGAAAAAACTCCGCCTTGAGGAATATAGTGAAATTTTACGCCTTGACTATCAACAAGCACTTAAACACGTGAGTCGTTTAGGAATTCAATTCCGGATTGTCTATTTGGATCCACCATATAAAAATGAATACTTACCATTAATTATTGAGCAATTAATCACGCTTAATTTATTGACACCAGATGCACAACTTGTTGTTGAACATGGACCAGATGTGAGTCTCCTAGAAACATACGGTGCTTTAACATGTGTCTATGATCGCACCTATAGTATTAGTACAATCAAAATTTATGAATTTGAGGATGAAAATGATGACGCCACCGACAAATAAAATTGCGATTTATTCGGGTAGTTTTGATCCAATCACTAACGGGCATATTGATATCGTTGAGCGAGCAGCTAAAATATTTACGGAGCTACACGTCGTCGTTTTAAATAATCCGAAAAAACGCTATTTATTTAGCAGTGATGAGCGTAAAGAAATGATTAGTAAAGCAGTTGCACATCTTCCCAATGTTCATGTTAGTACGTTTGGGGGATTGGTAGTTCATGCAGCGAGAGCTCATAATGCCTGTGTGATTATTCGGGGATTACGAGCGATTACTGATTTTGAATATGAAATGAAGATGGCGTCAGCAAATAAAATGTTAGACCCAGAAATTGAGACGTTCTTCTTGATGACAAGTAACGAATTTTCTTTTTTAAGTTCAACAGTTGTGAAAGAAATTGCTACGTTTAAAGGTGATATTAGTAAGCTTGTACCAACTCATGTCAAAGAAGCGGTGGAAGCAAAGTATGAATAGAAATTGGGAGCTTACATCACTCAGCCTGAAAATCATAGCTGTGATTACGATGACAATTGATCATATTGGTTATTTTCTCGATGGACCATTGTGGTTACGAGCGATTGGACGAATTGCCTTTGTGCTTTTTGCCTTTGTTGTAGCTGAGGGTTTTACAAAGACACGGAGTCGAGTGAAATATCTTCAACGACTTGCGACATTTGGATTTGGGATGACACTCCTCGTTTTTATTTTCAGTTCGGTGACCCAAAACTTTACGTTGTTGAGCAATGGCAATATCTTTTTAACTTTTTATTTTGCGTTACTTATTACAACGGGAATGAATCGTGGGGATACCTTCGGGCTAGGCCAAATTATTGCCGGGTTAGTCGGGACAGTTTTATTTGCAGTTGACTATAGCTTTTATGGTATCATGACAGTCATCCTCTTTATATATTTCCAAGGAAATATCAAAAAGCAATTCTTCGGATTTTTGGCGATTAATGCCATTTTTTATGGGCCTGCACTACTGACATATGGACTTTGGAGCCCATATTCACTGCAAATATACTCATTAGTTGCTTTTGTGTTTATCGCGTTTTACAGAGGGAAACTCGGATATAGTAATACATTTACAAAATATTTCTTTTATTGGTACTATCCAATTCACATCGGTATTTTAGCAGCTTTAGGACAAGTGATTCATTTGTAGCAAATAAGTTGAGAAAGAAAGTAGGAAAATATATGAATGTTAGACGGCAAGCAGTTGAAGCACTGCAAAAAATTTTGAATGAAGGTGCGTATTCAAATTTAACAATTCACGCCATTTTAACAAGCCAAAAAGAGTATACGAGTCAAGAAGCAGGATTTTTAACTGAGCTAGTTTATGGAACTTTACAGCATAAATTGACAATTGAATATTACTTTGAACCACTTTTAGAAGGAAAAAAATTAAAACCATGGTTACGGACGTTATTACTAGTAAGTGGGTATCAGTTAATTTATTTACCAAATATTCCAGAACACGCTATTCTTGATGAAGCGACGAAAATTGCCCATCAAAAAGGTGATCGTCAGGCAGCAAAATTTGTGACGGCGATTTTACGCAATTTTTTACGAGCACCACGCCCAACATTAGAAGCGATTACTGATCCATTAAAGCGACTCAGTATTGAGACTTCACACCCACTATGGATTGTGAAATTACTAGCAAAACAATATGATTTTGCGACAGCAACGGCGATTTGTCGTCATAATAACCAGCCACCACTTAAAACAGCACGAGTGAATCGGCTTAAAAATGAAGTGTTACCTGCGGAATTTATCCCAGGACATTATCCACAAAGCGTTATTTTGACAAAAGGAAATATTGGTAATACAGCAGCGTTTACGAAAGGCTTAGTTTCAATTCAAGATGAAGCTTCGATGCAAGTAGCGCCAATGCTTGACCCACAACCAGGTGAGTATATTTTAGATATGTGTGCCGCACCGGGCGGAAAAACGTGTCATTTAGCAGAGTTAATGAATAACACAGGGACAATTATTGCCAATGATGTTCATGAACATAAACTCGCACTGATTCAAAACCAAGCACAACGATTAGGGATTACTTGTATTGAAACCATTTGTCATGATGCAACGGCACTAGCGACAGTGTTTGCTCCTGAAAGCTTTGATCGTATTTTAGTCGATGCACCGTGTTCAGGTTTAGGCGTGATTCGACGTAAACCTGAAATTCGTTATAATATTCAACCACAAGATTTAGATGCCCTTATTACGATTCAACAGACAATTTTACAGACAGCAATAAAGCTAGTAAAGCCAGGTGGTACAATTGTCTATAGTACATGTACGACAAATAAAAAAGAAAATGAAAAACAATTCGGGCAGTTAACAGATGTAACTGTTCTAGCGCAACATCAATTTACAGGTGATGATGGCTTAAGCGATGGTTTCTTCATTGCAAAATTGCAAAAACACTAAGAAGCAAGCGAACACTGAGGTCAAAATCAGTGTTCGTTTTTTTTAAGAGTAAAAAAATTGTATTCAGTAAAGAAATAGGTTAAGATGAAAAAAATGACAGCAATAACGAGAGGAGTGAAAACGTGATTACAGTTATTTTAGATTCGGCCCAAGCTGCCTTTATGCATGTCGGGATTTTACTCACAACAGTATTAGTAGCAGTGAGTATTCTTAACTATTTAACAAAAGGAAGCTGGGTACAAAAAATTGAACAAACAAAGAAAGTTCAACCACTTTTTGCTTCAGCCTTAGGAGGAAGTCCAGGAGATGGTACCACGATGATGTTGGTACCACTATATGCCCGTGGGCATTTAAGTTTTGGTTCGATGATTGCAACCTATTTAAATACAACAGGTGACTCATCTTTTGTTGTAATGGCAGCAAGCTTACCATTGTTTATTTTCTTATTTACAATTAAGTTCCTGATTGGGACAATCAGTGCATATATCTTGGATTTTTTGGGGATTGGTAAAAAAATTTGGCAAGCTGATTACCAAGCAGTGATGACCAAAACACCAAGTCATGAAGAGGTCGAAGATGCGGAACATGAAACTGAGCTGACACGTTCAGAACGTTTTTTTGGTCAAAATCCTACCAAACGCCCTGAACATATCGGTCACTTTGAAGGCGATGAATTTGATGTCATCTTACACCATCAAGAAAATGAAACATCAACAGAAAAATTTGCTTTATTGCATAGCGTACTATATCTCGTCTACTGGGGATTTATTATTTTCTCTTTACTCTTAAATATTCCAGTGATTGATTTTTCTGTTTTCCGCAGTATTGGTATTGATGTTACTGCAATTGCGCCACTTTTTAGTGTAGTTGCCATTCTGTATTGCGTGGGATATACGATTATTGCCCAAAAGATATGGTCTGATAATAATCATGAAGAGGAAGAGAGTCGGATGCTAAATTTACGTGAGCTTTTCATTCACAATGCCGAAAAAGCAGCATCATTAATTAGTAAAATCTTCTTAGCATACGTCTTTTTTAATGGTATTGTTGCTCTCATTGGTGAAGCAACGATTGCTCAATACTTTGCTCAAGCGGGAATAGCGAGTATTTTTCTTGCTGTTGTAATTGCAATGATTCCCGGATGTGGTCCTCAAGTTGCTTTTGCAACATTGACATTTGGAAGTGGTGGGTTAATTCCATTATCAGCCTTAATCGCGAATCAAGTGGCACAACTAGGTGATTCAGCATTTGTTGGTTTGTCATTAGCACGACGATCAACGACAGTAGCAATTATATTAAATGCTGCCATTGGGTTAGTTGTTGGCTTAATTGCGTATTTTATTGGTATTTAAAACAGTGTTCACACACTGTTTTTTTATATGAAAACAAAAAACTTGCAAAAAAAACCGATAAGAATTATAATTAAATTACAAAAAAGTCGTTTATGCAGACTTTTGTTTTTTTATGTTGAATTTAAGTTGGAAAAAAAGGAATTTGAAATTAAGGCGGTGTGGGAGCAAATGGGTCGAAAGCTACTATTACGGTGGTCGCCAACAATTGTAATTTTGGGATTTATAGTATTTATTATTTTAGAAAAATATTTCTGTGTGCATAAAGAGACAGTCAATGATTTTCTCATTACGATGATTTTTTTACTTATTGTTTTACCGATTATCTTTTTATTGCAGGGGATGTACAGTTATTATTTTAATCAAAACATTCAAAAGAATTATGTCATTTCGTTGGGAATTTGGATGGTGAGTAGTTTGATTGTCGCACCAGAAGCAAACAGTATTTATGTTTTTATTTATAGTATTTGCTTTTGGTTAGGAGTATTAATTACATGGCTATTTAAGCGGACCTATGTGCCATTGGGCGATTATGATGCATCGGAAGAAGTTTAATGATATTTCTTGCAAAAAAGCCGAAAATCAGACTAGTCAGTCAGAAAAAAACATGGTACAATAGGCGAGAATTAAATAGTAAATGACTGTGAACAAGAGTAGTAACAGCGACGTTTTTTAACAGAGACTTACTGGTTGGTGTGAAGTAAGAAAAAACAACTGTGAACTCGCTTGGGAGTTGATATGGGGTAATAACCATATCCGTGAATCTGCGTCAAAGAAGAAGAGGGCATAGCTATCTGGCTATGAACTAAGGTGGTACCGCGAGTAAACTCGTCCTTAGCATAAGGACGAGTCTTTTTTTGTGGCATAACCGCTAAAAAAATGAGATAGGAGCATTTATTATGAGTTTTAATCATCAAACAATTGAAAAAAAATGGCAAGATTATTGGGCTAAAAACCACACATTTAAAACAGGAACAGATGCCACGAAGCCAAAATATTATGCGTTAGATATGTTCCCATATCCAAGTGGAGCTGGTCTTCACGTGGGGCATCCTGAAGGCTACACAGCAACTGATATTTTATCACGGGCAAAACGGATGCAAGGATTTAATGTTTTACACCCGATGGGATGGGATGCTTTCGGATTACCAGCTGAACAATATGCACTTGATACGGGAAATGATCCAGCTGAATTTACGAAATTGAATATTGATAACTTCCGCCGTCAAATTCAAGCACTTGGCTTCTCATATGACTGGGATCGTGAAATTAGTACGACAGATCCAGAATACTACAAATGGACACAATGGATTTTCACGCAATTAATGACACATAAATATGATCATGAATTGAAAAAAGCGGTACCAACAGATAATCCAGAAGAAGCATTAGCGCAAGTAAAAGAAGTACCAGTTAACTGGTGTGAAGCTTTAGGAACCGTCCTTGCAAACGAAGAAGTTATTGATGGATTATCAGAACGTGGCGGACATCCAGTTGTACGGAAACCAATGCGTCAATGGGTCTTGAAAATTGCAGAATATGCAGATCGTTTATTAGAAGGTTTAGATGATATCGATTGGCCAGAATCAACAAAAGAAATGCAACGGAACTGGATTGGACGTTCTGAAGGTGCTCATGTTGATTTCCAAATTGCTGGAACCGAGCATACGTTTACGGTCTTCACAACGCGTCCGGATACACTATATGGAGTAACATATGCGGTGTTAGCACCAGAACATACGCTTGTTGATGAAATTACAACGCCAGAGCATGCCCAAGCAGTTGCAGCCTATAAAAAACAAGTGGAAACAAAATCAGATCTTGAGCGTACCGAGTTAGCCAAAGAAAAAACAGGTGTGTTTACAGGCGCGTATGCGATTCATCCGGTGACGGGCGAACAAGTTGAATTATGGATTGCTGATTATGTCTTAGCAACATATGGAACAGGTGCGGTTATGGCGGTACCAGCTCATGACGAACGTGATTATGAATTTGCGAAAAACTTCAATTTACCAATCAAACAAGTCATTGAAGGTGATGTCAGCGAAGCAGCAATGACTGGTGATGCAACACACATCAACTCAGGAATTTTAGATGGATTAAATAATGAAGCCGCAAAACAAGCAATGATTGAGTGGTTAGAGGCAAGCAATAAAGGGAAGCGTCAGGTGAACTACAAATTACGTGATTGGTTATTTAGCCGTCAACGTTATTGGGGAGAACCAATTCCAGTTATTCATTGGGAAGATGGAACAATGACAGCATTACCAAAAGCAGATTTACCATTAGTGTTACCAGTAATGGACAACATTAAGCCATCAGGAACGGGTGAATCACCATTAGCGAATGCCACTGAGTGGCTACATGTTGATGGGGCAAACTATGGTCGCCCAGGGCAAGTTGGACGTCGCGAGACGAATACAATGCCACAATGGGCGGGAAGCTGCTGGTATTATTTACGTTACGCTGATCCAAAAAATGATGAATATTTAATCGATCCAGAAATCGCTAAAGAATGGTTACCAACAGATATTTACATTGGTGGTGCTGAGCATTCGGTGCTTCACTTATTATATGCTCGCTTCTGGCACAAATTCTTATTTGATTTAGGTGTTGTTCCAACTGATGAACCTTTCGCAAAATTGTTCCACCAAGGAATGATTTTAGGTGAAAACAATGAGAAAATGTCAAAATCAAAAGGGAATGTCGTGAATCCGGATGATATCGTTGCTTCGCATGGAGCCGATACATTACGTGTGTACGAAATGTTCATGGGACCACTTGAAGCAGGAATTCCATGGTCAACAGAAGGATTAGATGGAGCACGTCGTTTCTTAGATCGTATTTGGCGTTTATTTGTGGAAATGGATCGCATCACGGAAACAAATGATGGGAAATTAGATAAAGTTTACCATGCAACAGTGAAGAAAGTGACAGAAGACTATGATAAGTTAGGCTTCAATACCGCAATCTCACAAATGATGATTTTCATTAATGAAGCGTACAAAGCGGAAACATTGCCAAAAGCATATGCCTTAGGATTCTTACAATTATTAAATCCAATTGCACCACATGTTACCCAAGAGTTATGGGAAATGTTAGGACAAACAGCAGATTTAAGCTATGCAGCTTGGCCAACATATGACGAAAGTAAGTTAGTTGAAAGCGAAATTCAAATCGTTGTTCAAGTAAACGGAAAAGTTCGTGCGAAATTACTCGTCGCAGCTGATATTAGCAAAGAAGAACTCGAAGCAGCAGCCTTATCAGACAGCAAAGTTCAAGAATACACAGCGGACAAAGACATTCGTAAAGTCATCGTCGTACCAAAAAAACTCGTAAATATCGTAGTATAGCGAGTGCTGACTGCGGTGCTATCAGCCAAGTAATCTTAGGATAGCATCAAGACGGTAAAAAAATGAGCACGTTTAAAAAGAGAGCGCTGACACCGTTTTTCACACCAAGTTTATAAGGTGAAAAAGCAATGGCGACGAAAATAAGGAAATGACTGGGCTCATAGAAAATGAGTTCAGTCATTTTCGATTTTCAGCCAATTGCTAGGTGGAAGCGTGTTTAAAAAGAGAGTGCTGACGTCGGTACTATCATACCCAGTAAGTCGAGGATAGTATCAAGGCGGTATGTGAAAAAAGGAATAAATGAGAACGAATGATTCAATCCTTTATTTCGTTTTCACGAGCCTTGAAGACGGAAGCATGAGTATAGAGAGTGTGAGCATGATGCCATTCATGGCATCAAAGCGTGATGAAAAATAAGGAAACCGAGCTTCACAAAAAAGGAGAGTAGTCACTTAGTGCTAACTAGTATTTTAAATCAGGAAACGGGCTTTGACTTGGAGCAACAAAATCGGTATAGTTAAAAGGACACCAGGGGTTATTGGAGGGGGGTTATGAATGAAAGAAAAGCTATTAGTAAATAAGATAGCACTTGTTACGGCAGCAACTCAGGGAATTGGTCTGGCGAGTGCGATTAAGTTAGCAGAAAACGGAGCGACCGTTTACCTTGCGGTCCGGCGTGTAGAAGATACCCAACTATTGATTGAACCATATCGAAGCAAAGGATTCGATTTGCAAGTAGTCTATTTTGATGCAACAAAACCAGAAACATTAGAAACGAGTATCCAAACGGTTTTGTATGAACAAAGTAGAATTGACATTTTAGTGAATAATTATGGGACTGGCAAGCCACAAAAAGATTTTGATATTGTCAATACAAGTGAAGCAGACTTTTTACAGATTGTTGAGACAAATATTGCAACTGTTTATCGCTATACACAGTTAGTGTTGCCACACATGATGGCTCAGAATGCGGGAGTTATTATTAATATTTCGAGCGTAGCTGGTACCAATCCGGATGTCACACGTGTAGGCTATGGTGTTGCTAAAGCTGGGATAAATCATTTAACAGTGCAAACAGCCAAGCAGTATGGTAGCTACAATATTCGCTGTAATGCTGTTTTACCAGGAATGACAGCAACGACGGCAATGCTAGATAATATGCCAGCTGAATTTATCGAACAATTTTTGGTGCAAGTTCCACTACAACGGGTTGGAACACCAGAAGATATTGCACAGGCGGTTTTATTCTTAGCAAGCGATCAAGCGAGTTATATTACCGGGGCTCTTCTCGAAGTAGCTGGGGGATTTGGTTTATAAATCAAGATAATGGTAAAAACTTGCTTTTATGTAGCGAATTTGCTATTATACTACATAATAATATTCATTAGGAGGAATTATATCATTATGGACGTAGATCCCGAATCGACAAACCTTATTTTTCAATTTATCTTGATTATTGTTTTAACAGCAGTGAATGCTTTTTTCTCATCAGCAGAAATGGCAATTATCTCGGTTAATCGTAATCGTATTAAAACATTAGCAGAGGAAGGCAATAAAAAAGCAAAAACGTTAGAAAAACTGATTGCAGATCCAACCAGCTTTTTATCAACAATTCAAGTTGGAATTACTTTTGCAGGATTCTTCTCAAGTGCCGCGGCAGCAACAAGTCTATCAGGTGTTTTTGGAGGCTATCTTACACAATTTGGAATTCCTTACGGCGAAACAATTGCTTTAGTAATTGTCACAATTATTCTTTCATATATTACGCTTGTGTTTGGTGAGTTATTACCAAAACGCATTGCTTTACAAAATCCTGAAGCCGTAGCATTACGTTCAGCACAACCAATTGCATGGTTTTTAAAAGGGATGTCACCATTCGTCAAATTCCTGACGTTTTCAACAAATTTATTTGTTCGTGCGTTAGGCTTTAAAACAGATGATTTAGATGAAAAAGTTTCCCGTGAAGAAATCAAATCATTGATTGAAGTCGGTCAAAGTCACGGTGTGATTAATGATGTCGAAAAAGAAATGATGCACAATATTTTCGATTTTGATGAAATGACAGCACGTGAAATTATGACGCCACGGCCAAATGTGTATGCAATCGATATCAATGAATCTTTTAGTGAATATGTTGATGAGCTGATTGCGAATCAATATTCACGCGTACCGGTTTATGATGAAGAAATCGATAATATTATCGGAATTCTTTATATCAAAGATATTTTGATTGCCGCCCGTAAAGTTGGCTTTGAACAGATTGCGGTGCGAGAATTGTTACAACCTGCTTTGTTTGTACCAGAACGCAAAAAAATTGATGAACTATTTAAAGAGTTACAAGCTCAGAAAAAACATATGGCAATCTTAGTCGATGAATATGGTGGTTTTTCGGGAATTGTGACCCTTGAAGATTTAATTGAAGAAGTTATGGGTGAAATTGAAGATGAGTACGATGAGGCATTAGTACCAATTCGTAAACTTAATGATAATACCTATCTCTTAGATGGATTAGTACCTGTTCACGAAGTTGTTGAGGAGTTAGAACTTGACTTACCAACGGATTCACCAGACTTCGATACGATTAGTGGTTTTTTAGTTCATTTACTTGGCTATATTCCGCAAGAAAATAGTACTGAAGTGATTACTTATGAAAACTTGACTTTCACAATTAAAAAAATTATCGATAAACGAATTGCGATTGTTGAATTGAAAATCAACAAAGAGCAAGAAGGAGTCGAAAAATAAAAACAGGACCACTTTATGTGGTCCTGTTTTTATTAGCGTTCATAAAGTTCAAGTGGTAATCCATCGGGATCTTGAAAAAAGGTGAAACGTTTCTGGGTAAATTCATCGATGCGAATTGGTTCGCAAAGAACGCCGTGGGCTTCTAAGTGTGCAATAACAACAGCAATATCAACAACTTCAAAGGCGAGGTGGCGAAGGCCAGCTGCCTCTGGGCTGCTTAGACGTGCTGGTGGTTGCGGAAATGAGAAGAGTTCAATTTGATTTTGACCAAGTTGGAGATCAAGTTTATATGAATCGCGCTCTTGGCGATACGTTTCAGCAAGAATGGGCAATTGTAAAATTTCCGTATAGAAGTATTTAGAAACAGAGTAATCACTTGCAATGATAGCGACATGGTGTATATGTTGAAATAACATGAAAAGTGCTCCTTTTACTGGATAAATTGCTATTTTTGTGAAATGCCTTTAAAGAAAATTGTTGGAATAGTTTGGTTGATAAAAGTTAAGCGAAATGTTCCAGTACCGTTTTGCTTTTGATAGCGATTTTGGTGGATAAAGGCTTGGCTATATTGCTTTGGGCAGTAGCTAAAGCGACGAGTTAGACCGAAGCGATCAATGATAAAAGCATCATCGAGTTGACATAAATAACTTGAACGCCACACAAGCCATTGGTGATAGCTTGTGAGTCCAATGACGAATAATGTACTTAAAATCAGCGTTGGAATATTTGAAGTTGGACTACTGAATCCAAGAATCAGGCTAACAATAATGGCAATGAAAACCGGAGCTCCAAAAAGATAACTCGTTAAAGCTTGCTTTGTTGGGCGATATTGTGGAGCTTGAAAATCTACTGCAGGGAAATGCGTTGTTAACCAACTTGCGAGCTGATGGGCATTGATTAATGGTGCAAGGACAACCGTCTTGCTACTACTTATTTTCGCTTCATCAAGAGTGAGATGAATACTTCCAAGTTGGTGCCACTGGTAACCAAATGGTTGTTTGAACTCAAGCATCACACTATCAGGGACTGTGAAAATAGTGGTTTTTGGAACAAAAAAGCCACTCCGAACGATACAATCATCACCATGACGTTCGAACAGAAAAAAACGAGACTGTAACCAAGTGAAAGCACCACCAAAAACTTTGAAAAGTAGGCAAATGAGTAAAAAGTTGAGAATATAAAACCAGAATGGAATTTGGATGACAATATCAGGGAAAAATAAAATCCCGACAATCATAGGAATTGCACTTACATTTAACGCACGTCGGAACCACTGTAAATCAGCAATGATATAAGCGAAAACATCAGTCGGTTTCAATTGATTTGGTTTAGCAGGTGATAAAACTAATCTTTGCGGGTGGAAGTAGTGCTCGAGACGTAAAGCGGTATCCATCCGGAGAATAAGAGTGATTTTTTGTTCGTCAGGTAATTGTAATTGACAACGAACTAAGCCTGATTTTTGTTGGAGTGCTTTTGTACGGAGGCGTTCAAAACGCACTTGATTGAGCAAAAGTGTGCGAGTCTGTTTTGTTTTTAAACCAAAATGAACATGTAAGTGTTGCTCTGTTATTTCTAATGACTCAGCACGCCAAGTAATGAAAGTAAAACCACTATATAAGCAAAAGAGAATGCTTAAAATTATAGCAAAGGGAAGTAGATTCCAGTCAGTTAATAAAGCTAGAACGAGGAGTGAGATACAGACATTAAAAAAAGCAATAATCAAGCTCAACGCCAGATCAAGTTTAGAATTTCGAAAAAACATAGAAGTCCTCCAGATAGAATTTTAAATATGTAAACCAGCCACAAATCCAGTGCACTGGGCAACAGTTAAATTGTAGCCACCAGTATAGGCATGGATATCGAGAATTTCACCAGCAAAAGCCAAACGCGGATCAAATTTTGATTGCATCGTTTTCGGGTCAACTTCTTTTAACTTAATACCACCACCAGTGACAAAGGATTTTTCGAGACTTTGGGTACCATTAACTTGGAAGGTAAAGCCTTTTAAAGCTTGCGCCATCAGTTCAATTTGTTTTGGTGTGAGCTGTTTGAGTGGCGTACTCTCATCAAGACCAATTTCGGTGAGTAAAAAGAGCAAATAACGTTCACTAACAAGCCCTTTCCAAGCATTTTTGAGGGCTTTATTGCTGTCTTGACCTTTCAACCACGCTTGGACAGCCGTGATGTGTTGATCTGGTAGAACATCTAAAAGGACCGTTACTAACTCTTGTTTTTTGAGTTGTTTCACGACAAATTGACTTGAACGAAGTGCAGCTGGACCAGAAACACCAAAATGCGTAAATAATAAATCATAGCGGTGCGTTACGAGTGGTTTACCTTTTTGGTTTAAGACCGAAAAATTGATGTCATAGAGGGAAAGTCCTTGTAAGACTTTTTTGCGGATAAAACCTTCATCAGAGGTCAACGGTACTTCGGTGGGGAATAATTCAGTCGTCGTGTGACCAAACTGGGCTGCTAATTGATAACCAACTCCGGTTGATCCTGTTTGCGGAACCGATTTTCCCCCAGTTGTGAGAATCAGTTTATCACAGCTGAACATTCCTAATGAGGTTTTGACAGCGAGTGGTTCGGTTGTTTTGACCGTTTGAACATCACAATTAAAATGAATTGTGACACCATTTTGCCGTAAGACTTTGGCAATTGTATCAACAACTGATTGGGCTTTATCAGTAACCGGGAACATCCGCCCTTTATTTTCTTCTTTTAATTTGAGGCCGTTCGTTTCGTAAAAGCGAATTAAGTCGTTATTGTTGAATTGTGAGAAGACGCTGTGCAAGAAGCGGCCATTGCCGACAATGCCTGCAATCAGGAGATCATCTTGGTGAATATTCGTGACATTACAACGGCCACCACCAGTGATGAGCATCTTTTTGCCCAAGACGGTATTTTTTTCTAAGATTGCGACGCGAGAGTAGCGTAAGCTCGCTTGCCAAGCGGCAAACATTCCCGCAGGACCACCGCCGACGACAATGACATCATAGTGTTGCATAAAATAAAACCTCCAAATTTAGCGTATATATCAAATAATTATAGCAAAAAACCCTTAGCTTGACACTAAGCGAAGGAAACAATCGGTTAAAATTAAAAAGTGCAGTCGTTGTTGTCAATAGAACTGCCAGTGAGAGCATGAAAAAAAGACACACAATCGGTGTCTCATTTAGCGGAGCTGTAAGGTAAAGTAGAATATGCGTGTTTCGTCAGGATTGGTGCGCAAGAAATCATACGATTCAACCAGTTGACACGTTGAGAGACAACGTTGGCGTAACCGTTGATTTTCGACATCGACGATAACCTCACTAAAATGATAATTCGGCTGATCAGTTACGGGGATAAATTCGTAGTTACTGCCAGTCGGAAGCGAATCAAAATAAAAATCAAGAAAACCATCATTTTTTTTGATTGAAGTAATTATCACTGTTTCGTTTGTTTCGGGAATGGTGAAGGCTTTATTGAGTCGAAGCGTGGGCAGTGGTGCTAAGAGTGGCGGTTGATCATAACCTTTGGCTTCACTAAAGAAAAAGGCGGCAATAAAAATCAAAATAATTGAGCTAATTAATTTTTTTCCTGACATCTTCAAGCCCTTTCAGTAAGCGGCTACACAACCGTAAATTTTTACTAGTATAGCATGAAATCAGCTTTTTGTAACCTTTTTGTAACAAGTGTGCAGAAAATATCGGCTGCTTGTCAAGATATGGTATAATATGAGGGAAGAAAGTGAGTTGAGATTATGGACCAAGCACAAGCAGTTTATCTCCATATCCCCTTTTGTGATGAAATTTGTGAGTATTGTGATTTTGCGAAGGTATATTATCAAAGCCAACAACGCGATGCCTATTTAGCGGCACTGGAGCGTGAAGTTGTGCTGACATTGGCAAAATATCCATTAGTAAAACCAATTCAAACTTTGTATTTAGGTGGTGGAACGCCAACCGCTTTGAACTTAGCGGAGCTTGAACAATTATTTACGATTATTAATCGCTATTTTCGACCTTTTTTTGCTCCTCATATTGAGCTGACAATTGAGGCTAATCCAGATTCATTGACAGAAGAAAAGTTAGCCTATTTAGCACAACAAGGTGTCAATCGCTTAAGCATTGGCGTTCAAACGTTCCAAGAAAAGCATCTTGCAAAAATGGGACGGACGCATACAACCGCTCAAGTCAAAGACGTCATTGCCAAGGCAAAAGTAGCTGGCTTTACGAACATCAATGTCGATTTTATTTATGGGATTCCGGGGCAAACTGAGGCTGAAGTTGTCGCTGATATTGAAGCGTTTTTACAATTAGATATTCAACATATTTCGACCTATGCGTTAATTATCGAACCACACACGAAATTTTATGTGCAACAAAAACGCGGACAACTCGAAGAAACGGCCGATGAAGTCGAAGCGCAAATGTATGCCTTGATTCAAGCTGCGTTACGCGAGCATGGTTATGAGCAATATGAATTAAGTAATTTCGCTCGTCCAGGTTTTGGGAGTCGGCACAATTTAACGTACTGGCAGAATTTACCATATTATGGTTTCGGTCTTGGTGCTCATGGTTATTTAGCAAATGAACGCTATGCCAATACCCGCGCGATTACTGCCTATCTCAAAAAATTGGCAGCTAATGAATTACCGATTACCGAAGCACACGTTCTAACACGTCAAGAACAGATTGAAGAAACTGTATTTCTTGGTTTACGGACGCAAGCAGGAGTAAATAAAGCGAATTTTGCCAAGCGTTTTGGGGAAACACTGAATACAATTTATGGAGATGTGATTGCTGAGCATCAGCGGAAAGGGTGGATTATTGAGACCCCAACTGCAATTTGTTTAGCACCAGATACCCTCTTTATTGCCAATCAAATTATGAGTGATTATTTACTCGATGAAGCGTAGAAACACGTCCTTTAAGGGACGTGTTTTTTTGAATTCACGGAGCCAAGTATCGTAAAAGTTGATTTTGTTTCGATAAGTATCGACAGAAGCGATTGTATTGCTAGAAGGATTCACGTACAATCAAAGTGAAGAAAGGAAAGGAGGGGGCATGGATGCTACAACTTCATCGAAATTTGGGGCAATTACGAAAAGAGCGAGGCATTACTCAAGAAGAACTCGCCCAATTTATCGGAGTGACAAAGGCTTCGGTTTCTAAATGGGAAACGGGACAAAGTTTTCCGGATATTTTATTGCTACCCCAACTGGCAACCTATTTTGGCACAAGTATTGATGCATTACTGGGATACGAGCCGCAATTGAGTTCGGAACAAATTCAAAAACTCTATCAGAGTCTCGCAACTGATTTTAGTGAAAAAGCCTATGACGTTGTGATGGCCCAAAGTGAAAGCCTCGTCAAAAAATATTATGCGTGTGGTCCTTTTTTGCTACAAATAGCAATTTTATGGTTGAATCACTTAGAGTTAGCGCCGACCGTGGAGGAACAGCAACAACGGTTACAGCGAATTCGTGAACTCTGCCAACAAATTTTAACCCATGAAGCCGATTTACAAGTAAGTCACGATGCAGTGATTATTACAGCAGTTGTCGACTTGCAATTGGGGAAAGCAGAAGAGGTTATTGAAACGCTAGAACCACTTTTAAATCCGTATCATTTTTCGAAACAAAGCGAAGCCGTCTTAATTCAAGCGTATCAGCTCGCAGGTAAACTTGAACAAGCCCAAAAATTCAACCAAATGGCGATGTACCAACATTTATTACTTTTAGTTAGTAGTGCAACGGTTGATTTGCAACTCAATTGGGAAAATAAAGACCGAATGGCAGCAACAGTTGCACGAATTGATGGGTTGCTAGCGTTATACGAGATACAAAAACTTCATCCGAATACCGCAGCAATCTACCAATACCAAGTGGCGATTGTATATGCAATGCAGCAGCAAGAAAGTCAAGCTTTGGAGCGGTTAAGTCTGTATGTACAAGCTATTGAACAATTATTTGATGACGGTGTTCTCATGCATGGGGATGACTACTTTGATCGACTAGCAACATGGTTTGAAGAAGCACCATTAGGAGCAACGGCGATTAGGAATCCGAAGCTCGTATTAGCAAGCAGTCTCCAAGCATTTACCCATCCAGCATTTGCGATGTTACAAACACACCCAACGTTTCAATTATTAAAACTAAAATTACAAAAACGAGGAGAAATAAAATGATAATCTTAACACAAATTCCAGCCGAAATTATGGAAATCTTACCGTTCTTAATCCCACTAGTGATTGCCCAATTAGCCCTGTTAGCGTATACGCTATGGCATATTTTTACTCATCCAAATTACCGTCGCTGGAATCGAATGACATGGGTCATTATTGTCCTAATTGGTATGCAATTTTGGGGACCGATTTTATATTTCTTATTTGGTAAAGAAGAGGCGTAATCGATGGCACTGTTAGAAATTCGGCATGTGCATAAAAAATTCGGTAGCAATCAGGTACTAACGGATGTTAACTTACAGGTCGAACCCCACACAATCTATGGCTTAATTGGTGAAAATGGAGCGGGAAAAACAACGACAATGAAAATGATCCTTGGTTTATTGCCAATTGAAGAAGGAGAAATTTTTATCGATGGGAAAAAAGTGACATATGGTGCGAATCAAACCAATAAAATGATAGGTTACTTACCAGATGTTCCCGAGTTTTACGGCTATATGAGTGCCAAAGAATACTTACAATTATGTGCGAAAATTACTGGGATGAAATCATCACTTGTACAAGCACGAATTCGTGAACTATTAGATTTAGTTGGATTAGCAGAGAACAACAAACGGATTCATGGCTACTCTCGTGGGATGAAGCAACGGCTCGGCATTGCCCAAGCATTACTCAACCAACCTAAGTTATTGATTTGTGATGAACCAACTTCGGCCCTAGACCCAAAAGGGCGAAAAGAAATCTTAGATATTCTTTTAGCTATAAAAAAAGAAACAACGATTATTTTTTCAACACATATTTTAAGTGATGTTGAACGAATTTGTGATGATATTGGTCTATTACATCAGGGGAGTATTCATTTTCAGGGAAATATGCAGACGTTGAAGCGTGAACATCAAATGGAAGGGTTTGAAATTGAATTTGCCAGCCAAAGCGAATGTCAGACATTTAGCGCATTATTTGGAGCCGGTGAACAACTTTCATTGACACGGTTACGCTATACCAATCCACAACAAGGTGATTTACGCCAGACGCTAGACATATGTGCGAGTCACAATCTAATCCCTATAAAAATTGAACAACTAGAAGCAACGTTAGAATCAGTCTTTTTGGAGGTGATTAATGATGAAACAACTCCTCGCGTTTAGTCAAAAAGAAATATTAGAGCTTATTCGGAGTGGTCGATTATTACTTTTTGTCATTCTCTTTATTGTCTTTGGGATTATGAACCCAGCATTAGCAAAGCTTACCCCCTGGTTACTTGAACAACTAGCGACAACATTAGCAGAATCAGGAATAGTTGTTGTTGACATGCCAGTTGATGCGTTAACATCGTGGCAACAGTTTTATAAAAACTTTCCAATGGCACTCATTATTTATACTATCCTGTCAGCAGGTGTTTTGACGAATGAATACCAACATGGAACTTTAATCAATATGGTAACAAAGGGGTTGCCACGCTGGAAAATTATTCTTGCGAAAACAGTGGTCCTGTGGGGAACATGGACATTACTGTACAGCATCATGTTTGCGATTACGTATGCGTATAATGCGTATTTTTGGGATAATAGTATTGCTGCTGATCTCTGGATCGCAGGAGTGCTCGTGTATCTGTTTGGTATTTTCATCTTAACTTTAGTTATTTGGAGTTCAACGCTCTTCAAGACGAGTACAGCTGTCATGGCGAGTGTTGGTGCGTTGGTTATAGGAATGTACGGAATAAGTGTAGTGCCAACATGGGGAACATATTTGCCGACACAATTATTAACCGCACAAAACTTATTAACAGAAGTAACACCATTACACGATTATCAGTTTGCTATCATCTTGACAGGTATCTTAATTCCAATCTTACTGTTAGGAAGTATCGTGATTTTCAATCAAAAACGCATTTAAGACTAGGAATTTTCCTAGTTTTTTTGTTTATTTAAACAACAAAAAAGTGGTAAAATGAAAACAAACGAAAAAATTTTTGCAAGAAAAATTTCAAAAAATGAAAAAAGGAGATTGTAAATGAGGGTATTTATTGGCTATAAATTGACAAAAATGAGTTGTAATCAACTTGAAAAATGGCAATGTGAAAGTGGTTTATCATCAACAGCCAAGTTCGTTTTGCCAAAAAATTTTCACCTAACGCTACTCTACAACGGTGAATTAACACCAGAACAACTTGAAAAATATCTCGAAAAGTTACACAAACAGCAGTGGGAAAAATATGAGGAATGCCAGATTTTAGGGTTGACAACATTCACTAAAAAAAACCAACATATTATTGTTGCTGAGGTAGAAAACACGCCTGCATTACAAGCAAATCGAGAGTATATTCGAAGTATTAGCGAGGAGTTGAAGCTTCCTTTTAGTGATGAATATAACTGGAAACCACATATCACATTAGCTCGTCAAAAAGATGAAAAAATCGAAAAAAAATTTCAGAAAAAAATTCAAAATGACAAATTTAAGTTTAATTGTTTTCACATCTAATTCATCATTTACCGGTATCAGTTATGAAGCAATTGCAGAATTATGACGAAAAAATTATTTTTTCCAAGTTTTAAAAAAGTATAGCTTTTTTTCTTTAATTAATTTACAATTAAAGGCGTATACATTAAAAGAAATGTGTAGAATAAAAAAGGAGGAGCGGGATGATGAAGAAAGAAATGATCGGCATGATTCTAGCCGGAGGACAAGGAAGTAGATTAAAGGAGATGACAAAGCGAATTGCGAAGCCAGCAGTACCTTTTGGAGGACGCTATCGTATTATTGATTTTGCTTTGAGTAACTGTACAAATTCAAGGATTGATACTATTGGGGTGTTAACACAGTATCGTCCATTTCAATTAAATGCACATATTGGGGTCGGTGCACCGTGGGATTTAAATCACGCAAATGGTGGCGTCTTTATGTTACCACCGCATGAAACAGAAACAGATGCTGCTTGGTATCGTGGGACAGCACATGCAATTTACCAAAACATTGAATTTATTGATCGTTATAATCCAGAATACGTACTTATTTTATCAGGTGACCATATTTATAAGATGAATTATGACAAAATGTTACAATTTCATAAAAAAACTGAAGCAGATTGTACAATTGCAACACTTGAGGTTCCGTGGGAAGAAGCGAGTCGCTTTGGAATTTTAAATACAGATGCAGATTTCAATATTGAAGAGTTTGATGAAAAACCAGCAAATCCACGTAGTAACTTAGCATCGATGGGGATTTATATTTTTAATTGGTCAGTTTTACGCGAATATTTATTAAGTATGGAAGCAGCAGAAATGCCTTCAGATGACTTTGGTCATGACGTCTTACCGAAAATGTTAGCTGACGGGAAGAAAATGACTGCGTATCCATTCAAAGGATATTGGAAAGATGTGGGAACATTAGACAGTTATTGGGAAGCAAACTTAGATATGATTTGTCCAAAGCATGAATTGAAATTACATGATCGTAGTTGGATCGTTTATAGCCAAAGTTCAGATTATCCACCACAAAAAATCAATGCATCAGGAAGTGTAAAACATTCAGTTATCGTCGATGGATGTGAAATTTCTGGTACCGTAAACAATTCAGTATTATTCCCAGGTGTTATCGTTGAAGCTGGTGCAGTTGTTGAAGATGCTGTTTTAATGGGAAATGTCCATATTAAAAAAGGTGCTGTCGTTCGCAAGGCAATTGTTGTGGAAACAGCTACTGTGGAAGAATACCAACGCGTTATTGGGGAAGAAGAAGTCGTGTTACATTTAGGACAAGAAGAGGGGAAATAAGAGATGCAAAATCTATTAGGGATTATTAATTTAAAAGATACACAAAATAATTTTCAAGGCTTAACGACACATCGTCCAATCGCATCATTGGCATATGGGAGTCGCTATCGTGTCATTGACTTTACGTTGTCTGCCTTTATTGGTAACGGTATCAAAACGGTCGGCATGTTTTCACAAAAACCATACCGTTCACTCATTGAGCACATTGACAACGGACGTTATTGGGGATTAGATCGTAAAATTGGGGGATTAAATTGCTTTTACCAAACAGATGATGAGCAAGGAATCATTGGATCAGAAATTTCAAACTTCTATGCAAATTTAGATTACATTACATCAACAAAAACAGATGATGTTTTAATCACAACAGGTGATTTAGTTTGGAACCCAGATTTCAGTGCTGCATATGAGAAATGGCAAGAAAGTGGCGCTGACATGCTCGTTATGTATAAAACGATGGAAAATAATGATGCAAACTACAGCAAAGGGAACATTATTTCAATCGATGCTGACCAAAATGTCACAAGTTTTGGGATTAATGGTGGATTACAAGAAGAAATCAACTATTCATTGAGTACTTTCTTTATGAAGAAAAGTTTGTTTGAACAACTTGTTCGTGAAGCTGTAGAATCGACACGTTGTCGCACATTCCAACAAATGTTGGAATTGAAATTAGAAACATTAACAGTAAAAGCCTATGAGTATACAGAAAATGTGTATCAAATCCGTACATTAGAAGGATACTATAAAGCGAATATGGCATTATTAGAGCCAACAATTTGGGGTGATGTTTTCTCAGCGAATAAGACAGCAATCACAACAAAGAGTAAAGACGAAGTACCGACGTACTATGGAAAAGAATCAGTAACTGATAATGTATTAGTCGGAACAGGTTCAATTATTGAGGGAACTGTTAAGAATAGTATCTTATCACGCCGAGTGATCATTGAAGAGGGTGCAGTTGTTGAAAATAGTATTATCTTAAAAGGATGTACAATCCGTAAAGGTGTTCGTTTAAATAATGCAATTGTTGATAAAAATAGTGATATTGGAAATGAAATCCAATTACATGGAAGTAGTAACTTCCCGTTTGTAGTACCAAAACGAACAATTATGCGTTAAAAATAAGTGCTGACGACGGTTTTGCAGAACAAGTATTCAAGGTAAAATCATTTCCGAGATGCCAGAAAATCTTTTGCAATTGATGAGAGTAAATCAGATTGCGGAAGATGTCTGGCAAGGAAGTGAAGTCGGAAGCACGCGAACAAGAGCGCTGATGCCGGTTTTCACTCCAAGTAATGAGGACGAAAAAGTGATGGCGACGAAAATAAGTCAATGAAATAATTCAAAGGAAGAGTTTTTTATTGATGATTTTCAGCCAATCACTAGGTAGAAGCGTGTTTTAAAAATAAGTGCTGACGACGGTTTTGCAGAACAAGTATTCAAGGTAAAATCATTTCCGAGATGCCAGAAAATTTTTTGCAATTGATGAGAGTAAATCAGATTGCGGAAGATGTCTGGCAAGGAAGTGAAGTCGGAAGCACGCGAACAAAAGTGCTGACGACGGTTTTGCAGAACAAGTATTCAAGGTAAAATCATTTCCGAGATACCAGAAAATCTTTTGCAATTGATGAGAGTAAATCAGATTGCGGAAGATGTCTGGCAAGGAAGTGAAGTCGGAAGCACGCGAACAAGAGTGCTTCCGACGGTGTTTCAAAAGAGAATCAAAGGAAACAGCTGCTTCTAGAGTCCAAGTGGTAGTCATGACAATCTTGGCAAAGAAGAAGAAGCGCGTAAACATAAGTGTTAACATCGGTGCCAAATTGGGGAAAATAAGTTGGCATGCGAAAGGGGAACTAACGAAGTGGATTGTAAACCACTCATTAAAGTACAAAATGAATAACGAGTAGAAGCAGGTTGAACTTAGGGGATTTTTGCGTGAAGCAAAGCTTGTAGGCCACAAGTAAAAGGTCATTATTCGAATGAGCAGTGAAGCGGGCAAACAGAGCGATTCATTTCGAATATATGTATATTAGTAAAAATAGAACCACGTAACAAAAATAGCAGCTTGACTGCTATTTTTTTTAGATGATGGCATATGGCATTAACTCAAGTTTAACAGGACAAAAAATTTTCGTTAACAAATTTTCGCTATAATAATAAAAGCGAGGATGAGATAAATGAGAGAAAAACAAAAAACAATAGATATAATTTTACAAGAAGCCTGGCTATATCCGGTTTATCAGCCGATTGTTTGCTTACAAAGTGGTGTAGTTCTGGCGTACGAAGCACTCACTCGAGTTGAAAAAAGTGTAAATGAAAAGTCGACAATTATTGAGGTGTTTGAATTGGCGAAGGAAACTAATAAACTTGGTTTATTAGAAAGAATTTGCCACCAAAAAGCACTAGAACAAGCGCAGCATAAACTAAAAGGTGTAAAGCTATTTTTAAATATTGATCCCGATAGTATTACCGATTTACATGTGACACTAGGATTGACACCAGAGCAAATAGCACAGTATGGCCTGAATCCAAGTGATATTGTTTTAGAATTATCAGAACAAACACCAATTCATAATCCAGATAAATTTCATTTATGTATTCAAACATATAAAAATCAGCACTTTAAATTTGCTGTTGATGATTTTGGTGTTGGGCATTCTGGATTTAGTCGGATTCAAAGTACAGGCCCCGCCTATATTAAAATTGATATGGCTATAATTAGAGATATCGATAAAGATAGAATCAAACAAGCACTTGTCGAAAGTCTCGTTCATTTGAGTTGTCAAATTGAAGTGGAATTAATTGCTGAAGGAGTTGAGTCAGAACAAGAATTAAAAAAATTGATTGAATTAGGGGTACATTACGCACAAGGGTATTATATTCAACGACCAAAGCCGAACTTTCAACCAATTTGCAGTGATGTGCAACACAGGATTATCAAAGCCAATCAACGGCTCAAAACAGCAATGAATTTAGGCAAGATTCAAGGATTAGCCCAGCCACATATCACTGTATCACCGGAAGAAAAGGCCGAGAGTATCTATGCACGTTTTCGTGAAAATAACGAAATTAGTGAATATTGCATTGTCCAAAAAGATCAAGAGGTAGTTGGGGTAATTACACGGAAAAAAATATTAGAATTATTTTCTGGGCAATATGGCTATAATTTACATGCTAAAAAGCCAATTTTCGAGGTAATGGAAACAACATTTTTAAGTGTTGATGCTGCTACCACTATTGAAGAAGTTGCGAAGCGAGCGATGAGTCGAACAGCAGAGCATGTCTATGATGCTGTTATTGTCACTCAAAAGCAAAAATATCTCGGGGTAGTAACGATTCAAACGTTGTTAGCTACCACCGTAGAATTTCAAATTCGACAAGCAAAAGAAGCGAATCCATTAACGCAAATGCCAGGGAATAATGAAATTAAACGACAAATTCGGAATCATATTGCCAATGAAGAAAAGTTCGCCATCATGTATTTTGACCTTGATGCATTCAAAGCTTATAATGATATATACGGATTTGAGAGTGGGGATCAGATGATTCGACTACTGGCGAAAAGTATTCTGAATCACCAAGAGCCAGAATGGTTTAGTGGCCATGTTGGTGGTGACGATTTTGTCGTGATTGGTGAACCGAGCCAAGTCAAAACATTTTGCCAGAATGTTTTTGCACAGTTTGATCATGAAAAACAGCAATTATATAACCTAAATGACTGGCGACGAGGGTATATTTATACGAAAAATCGCCATGGTAAAGCTGAAGCTTTTTCACTAACAACAATTTCCGTTGCGGTTATTACGAATGAATCAGCGTGTTTTCAGGAGCAATCACAAACCGTCCAATCAGTATCAGAACATTTAACACATATTAAAAAACAGAGTAAACAAAAATCAGGGAATTCACTGGTCATTCACTAATGACTGGCCCGAGGCTAATAAAGAAAGGGGAAAACAATGAAACACCGACCAACGTATATGAAAATCGAAGCGCAACATTATTTTAATCGGGAATATAGCTGGCTACAGTTCAATGAACGAGTACTAGATGAGGCGAAAAATCCGAAAACACCAATTTTAGAACGATTAAAATTTTTAGCGATTTTCCAATCAAATTTAGATGAGTTCAATATGGTTCGTGTCGCCAGTTTAAAGACACAAGTTCGACTAGGCGTTGAAAGTGTTGATTCACGGACACAAATGACAACCGAAGAACAGTTAGAGATTATTTATCAAAAAACAAATCGCCTGTTCAAAGATGCTGCTAAAATGTATCGCTTGCTGTTTGAACATCCGGATTTACGGCAATATAACAGCGGAATTCTTGACTTCTCAGCTTTACGAACAGAGGAACAGGTATATGCAACGCACTATTTTGAAGACGTTGTTTTTCCGGAATTAAAGCTCTATTTTATTGATCGTAACACGAAATTACCAAGTTTAAAAAATAAACGCATGTATATTGGGGCAATGTTGGCTGATGAAGCTTTCGTAATTATTAAAATCCCAGAACAACTCCCACGTTTGATTTCTTTGAATGAGGAAAATACGCGATTTATCCTACTCGAAAATTTGATTCAAGCGCATATGCCACAAATTGTGAATGCTGATTTATTAACTTATTCGGCGTTTCGAATTTTACGAAACTATGATTTGGATTTAATTTACGATGAAGCTGATGATATTATTGAAACAATTCAAGAGCAACTTGAAAAACGAAAAAAAGGCTTTGTTGTTGGCTTGCAAATCGAATATGATGAGGAAAATCGCAATCATTATATTATTAAGCGACTAAAACAAAAATTAGGAATTCAAGAAGCTGATGTCTATGAATTTATTGACACTCCAATTGACCTCTCGTTTTTATTTGCATATTATGGGCATGTCAAAAAGGTACATCCAGAATTTGCTTATGAGAAACTTACACCACAACAACCACAAATGATTCATCCGACTGACTCGCTATTGAATCAAATTATGCGCCAAGATCGTTTTGTCTATCACCCGTTTGAATCGTTTGAAACGAGTGTTGTTCGCTTTTTAGAAGAAGCAGCGAACGATCCGTATGTGACAGAAATCAAACAAACAATTTATCGCTTGAGCTCGGATTCACAAATTGCGGCTATTTTGAAAAGTGCTCGGCAAAAAGGAAAAAAAGTGAGTGTTTTGGTGGAACTGAAAGCACGATTTGATGAAGAACACAATATTGAAATTGCACGCGAGTTTGAAGAACTTGGGATTGAAGTCATCTATAGTGAAGCACGATTCAAAGCTCATAGTAAAATTATTCTCGTGATTCGTGAAATTCACGGTGAAAAACAATATTTCACACATATTGGGACAGGTAATTACAATGAATCAACAGCGACGTTGTATACCGATTGTGGCGTCTTTAGTGCCAATCCACGAGTTGGTCGTGATGCTGAAGTGTTTTTCTATGCTTTGCAGCATCATGTGCGAAATATTCCTTTGGATACACTGTTGGCATCACCGAATAATATTGCTGAGCAATTACTCGATCGCATTGATCAAGAAATTTTATATCACCGGATGTATGGCGATGGCTATATTATTTTTAAAGTCAATTCACTCACACATAAATTGATTATTGATCGGTTATATGCCGCCTCACAAGCAGGAGTGAAAATTGACTTGATTGTGCGAGGAATTTGTTGTCTTCGACCGCAAATGCCAATTATTAGTGAAAATATTCGGGTTATTAGTATCGTTGGCCGCTTTTTGGAACATTCCCGAATTTATTATTTTAATCACCATCAAGATGGGCAAGTTTTTATCTCATCTGCTGACTTAATGGGGCGCAACCTTGAACGTCGATATGAATTGGCAACACCAGTGTATGACCGTGAAGTCAAACAACGGATATTGGCTTCTTTACAAATTATGTTGGCTGATAATGTAAAGGCACGTGAACTCGATGCCAATGGGAATTATAGTCTGCGTTCATTGCAACCTGGGGAACCATTAATTGATAGTCAGGTCATTCTTTTTGAACAAGCGATGGTCCCACAAGCACCAACAGCTGAAACTGTCCAGGAAACTGTTCAAACACAGCAATCGGCTAACGTAATTCCAGAGCATGAGCCAAAAGTAGCAGCAAGTAGAGTCCAACCTCCAAAGAAACAACGTTGGAAATTTTGGCAACGACGTTAAAGAAAAAAAGACTGCAAATTGTGAATTTGCAGTCTTTTTTTCTTGATAACCGTGCTATTTACAATCAAAATTCGAGAAAATCCCCTTGAAAATTAAAATCAAAAAAGCAGAGATACATGGGCAAATATGCCTATCGCTTTAAACAAAATATGATATAATCAACCTAAGCGCTGTTGTGAAACAGTTCGGGAGAGGTGGTCTAATTTATATGAAAACACAAATTACTAATGCTTATTCATTAACAACACAAGCATTACAAGAAGCAGGATATCAATGGTGGTGGCATAGTTTTACCGCCCACCATCGGGAAACAAAAGTAGCAAAAACATTTTATATTCAATATGCAATTATGAACCCAGGACTGGGTGGAGATGAGCCACAGTTTTATAGTGAAACATCACAACAACCAGCTTATGCAGCAATCAGCGTAGGTACATTTGGTGATGATGCATGTGAAATGACACAATACTATGGGACACAGTCATTCCAAGCACACCAAGACCGATTACAAATTGTTATTGGTGAAGCATATGGGGATGATACCAACTTATTTGGTGAGATTGCAGTCACAGAAGCACACACGAATCCACAAGTTCCAAGTGCACTTGGAAGCGTGATTTGGAATCTACGTGTCAATAAACGACTGTCGTATGCAGTGCCGACAACCAAAGTACCACGAATTAAGAAACAAGTTGCAAGTAAAGGGTGGCAAGCAGATGGTATGTACACAGAATATGCAGGAACGATTGTGTACAATGGTGAAGTATATGATGTGATGCCAACGACAAGTTATGGGTATCAAGATACTAATTGGGGAACAGAATTGCCAACACCATGGTTATTCTTAAACTGTAATAATTTTCAAAATCCAATTACAGGATTGCATGCCAACCTTACAAGTTTAGTTGTGAATGCTATTCCAAACGAAAAAAATAAAAAAGTTTCACTGGAACGTAAAGTAATCATTGCTTTTTCACACCAAGGACAATTGTATGAATATAATCCAACTAAATTAATTGGAGCAGCGAAACAAGATGTTTCATGTCTTGAAACGGCTACAACAATTGAATGGCATATTGTTGCTATGACAAAAGAGAGCCGAATTGAAATTCAATTTAGCTGTCCAAAAACCGAGGTACTACCAACAGTACGTGAAAATGCTTTTGGGGGCTTATTTGAACAGGCGGTTGTTTCAGGTGCAAATGGTACAGGGACAGTGAAGTTATTTGAGATGAAAGAAAAAGAGTACAAACTTATTGCGAGCTTTACAGGGCAAAATATGCAGTGTAGCTATGAAAGTCGCGATTAATTGCTCACTTTTTGTAAAAAGTACGTTATAATAGAAAAGAATCTATTATCTAAGGAGTATAACCATGGAATTAAATAAGTTAATTGATCACACAATTTTAAAACCGGAAACAGTTCAAGCACAAGTTGAAACAATTTGCGAAGAAGCATTAGCATATGATTTTGCCTCAGTTTGTATTAACCCAACGTGGGTCAGCGTAACAAGCAAGTTATTAGCTGGAAGTGATGTAAAAGTTTGTACAGTTATTGGCTTCCCGTTAGGAGCGAATACACCAGAAGTAAAAGCTTTTGAAACGACAAATGCAATTGCCAACGGTGCACAAGAAATTGATATGGTTATCAATATCGGAGCTGCAAAGCAAGGTGACTGGGAGTTAGTTGAACGTGATATCCGTGCGGTTGTTGAAGCGGCAAATGGAACATTAGTCAAAGTTATTATTGAAACATGTCTATTAACAGATGAAGAAAAAATCAAAGCATGTTTAGCATCAGTTGCTGCTGGTGCTGATTATGTCAAAACATCAACAGGATTCTCAACAGGAGGAGCAACAGTTGCGGATGTAAAATTAATGCGCGAAACAGTTGGTCCGGACATTGGTGTGAAAGCGAGTGGTGGTGTGCGTTCATATGAAGATATGGAAGCAATGGTAGAAGCTGGTGCAACACGAATCGGAACATCAAGCGGTGTTTTACTGATGCAACATAAAACAGCAAATACTGATTACTAATTTGTGAAAAACTAGTTGTCAAAAATTCAAAAATAAGCTATAATATCAAAGTAACTGTTTGTATATAGCATCAAACAGCAGTGTATGTAAGCTGTATACTACTTTGCGAATGCTATCACAGAAGGGAGGCAAACAATTATGTCTTCAAAAACTGTAGTACGCCAAAACGAGACGATCGAGGACGCTTTACGTCGCTTCAAACGTAGCGTTGCGAAGTCAGGAACTTTAGCAGAAGCTCGTAAACGCGAGTATTATTTAAAACCTGGAGTACGCGCTCGTAAAAAACAAGAAGAAGCTCGTAAAAAGAACCGCTACTAATAAATGGCGTTCACAAGGCTAGTCAGAAATGACTAGCCTTTTTTGCTGCTTAAACATAGTAAATATTGAAAAAACAAACAAAAACAGAGATGTTTAACGAGAAAAAAACGTATAAAAACTAAGAAATAATAGAAGTAGAATAATAAAGTATTATTATGATAAAATATTATCTCGTAAAAACTAAGAAATAAGGGTTTATAAAGAAAAATTTGTTATAAAAGAAATTAAATTAAAATTAAAGCGGAAAAATTACAAAAAAACTGCTTTTCTTTCAATTCTGAATCACTTAGAATAAGAAAAAAGTAATTCGAAGGAGGAAAAATAATGGATTTTATCGAAAAAATCAACCAAATAGTAGAGCCATTAAATCAATGGATTGTATCCACAAATGATTTTTTGTGGGGAAGTATTTTAATAGTTGTCCTATTGGGTGTTGGAGTTTATTTTACAATTCGGACAAAATTTGTTCAAGTGCGTTATTTTAAAGAAATGTTACGCTTACTTGGTGATCGTGGTGATAAACGAAATAAAAAAGAAAAAAGCATTTCATCATTCCAAGCATTCTGTGTCAGTACAGCTGCACGAGTAGGAATCGGGAATATTGTCGGAGTGACAATTGCGATTGTGATGGGAGGACCCGGTTCAGTTTTCTGGATGTGGATTGTTGCGATTATTGGAGCTGCATCAGGATTTATTGAGTCAACGCTAGCACAATTGTATAAAGAAAAAGCAGCTGATGGTACATATGTTGGGGGACCGGCATACTATATGCAAAAAGGACTGAAGAGTCGTTGGTTAGGAATCATTTTTGCTATCTTAATTACGATTAGCTTTGGACTTATCTTCACTGCTGTTCAAGCAAATACAATTACAATGGCTGTAGATACAACTTTTGCATTTGATCGTGGAACAGTAGGAATTATCCTGGCAGCAATTACAGGTATTGTCATTTTCGGTGGTGTTACACGAATCGCCAAAATTTCAGAGGTAATAGTACCAATCATGGCGGTGGCATACATGGCAATTGCTATTTTTGTAATCGTGACTAACTTAGAAGCAATCCCAACTGTATTAGGAATTATTTTCCAAAATGCCTTCGGAATGGAACAAATCGCAGGTGGAACACTTGGTGGAGTTATCGCCCTTGGAGTGAAACGGGGATTATTCTCAAATGAAGCTGGAATGGGGAGTGCACCAAATGTTGCTGCGACAGCTAAAGTATCACATCCTGTTAAGCAAGGGCTCATTCAATCGCTCGGTGTTTTTACAGATACATTACTCATTTGTAGTGCGACTGCATTCATGATTTTATTACCTGTTGGTGGTGTAATTGATCCAGCCGGTGCTGAAGGAATTACGATTGTTAATAATATCCTTGTAAATGAATTAGGAACTTGGGCTGGTGTATTTTTAACGATTTGTACAACATTCTTTGCTTTTAGTACAATTGTTGGTTGCTATTACTACGGTGAAACAAACGTTGAATTTTTAAGTAAGAAACGTGTCTATATGACAGGATACCGTCTTGTTGTAGTGGGGATGGTTCTCTTTGGAGCAGTCGCTGAATTAGCTGTAGTCTGGAATTTAGCTGATTTATTTATGGGACTGATGGCCTTAGTCAATTTAATTGCGATTGTGTTACTAGGGAAATACGCATTTAAGCTGTTAAAGGATTATGATGACCAGAAAAAAGCAGGGATTATCGATCCGGTTTTCACAATTGCTTCGATGCCAGAATTAGAAAATGTAACGGAATGGGATAGTTATGGTGATGATGACGATGATGATTTCCAACCGAATACACAGGTAACATATCGACCAACAAATTTAGCTGCTGCTGAATAAACAGAAGGATACAACAATGATGAAGGTTCTTTTGAAAATAATTGTGATTACATTCGTAATCATAGTTCTTGGAAGCATTGTTATTCAGATTTTTCCAGAGCTTGAAACACAGTTACATCAGATAACTGGTTGGGAGTAATTACTATCATAAATGAGGGTATAAGAATGCAGTGGCACTATAAGCCAATCTGCATTTTTATATTGTATCTTGCCTGGTAAAGACTGTTTCTAGAATCGAAATACTTTGATTTTGAAATGTTTTTTTGGTATAATTATAAGAATAATAAAAAAACAAAGGAGATGAAAGAATGAACTTTTTTGAACAATTTAGCCAGATGGTGGAACCATTGAATCAAGGTATTGTGGCAGTAAATGATTATTTATGGGGAAGTGTGTTGATTGTTGTTTTAATCGCCGCTGGACTATATTTTAGTTTTCGAACAAAATTTGTTCAACTACGCTATTTCAAAGAAATGATTCGCTTACTTGGCGAAGGAGTAGGAAAAAATAAAGTAGGTAGTGGAATTTCTTCATTCCAAGCATTTTGTATTAGTACTGCTTCACGAGTTGGAACAGGGAACATTGTTGGGGTAACGATTGCGATTGTTACTGGTGGACCTGGAGCTGTCTTTTGGATGTGGGTTGTTGCTTTAGTTGGAGCTGCTTCAAGCTTTATTGAATCGACGCTTGCACAACTTTATAAAGAAAAAACTGAAGATGGCAAATATATTGGTGGACCAGCGTACTATATGGAAAAAGGTCTCAAGAGCCGTTGGATGGGGATTGCATTCTCAGTCTTGATTACCATTAGTTTTGGACTTGTTTTCAATGCTGTTCAAGCAAATACAATTACGATGTCAATGAATTCAACATTCGGATTTGATCGAAGTGTAGTTGGATTAATTGTCGCTGCAATCACAGGAATTGTTATTTTTGGTGGTGTGACACGAATTGCGAAAGTATCAGAAGTTATGGTACCAGTTATGGCCGTTGCCTATCTATTAATTGCTGGTTTTGTTGTTGTGACAAATTTAGATGCAATTCCAACAGTGTTAGGAATTATTTTCCAAAATGCTTTCGGACTTGAACAAATCATGGGTGGTACACTTGGAGGCGTTATCCTTTTAGGGGTGAAACGTGGATTGTTCTCAAATGAGGCTGGAATGGGGAGTGCACCAAACGTTGCAGCAACAGCAACAGTTTCTCACCCGGTAAAGCAAGGACTTATGCAATCACTTGGTGTTTTCACGGATACACTTTTAATTTGTAGTGCGACAGCATTTATGGTGCTTTTACCAAGTGCAGGTGTCATTGATCCAGCTGGAGCCGAAGGAATTGGTATTGTGAATAACATCTTAGTTGGAGAACTGGGAACATGGGCTGGAATTTTCTTAACTGTTTGTATTACATTCTTCGCTTTAAGCTCAATTCTCGGAAATTATTATTATGGTGAATCAAATATTGAATTCCTCAGTAAAAAACGGATTTATGTAAATATTTATCGTTTCTTTGTAGTTGCTATGGTGTTATTCGGTTCAGTTGTCGAATTAGCAGTTGTGTGGAATATGGCCGATTTGTTCATGGGAATGATGGCACTACTTAACTTAGCAGCAATTATTCTCCTTGGTAAATATGCATTTAAACTATTAAAAGACTACGATGATCAGAAAAAAGCTGGAATTGTTGAACCAGTCTTTACGATTGCTTCAATGCCAGAATTAGAAAATGTCACAGAGTGGGATGGAAATGATGACGATGATGATGATTTCCAAGCACAACCAGTGCCAACATACCAAACAAATACATTAGCAGAAGCATAGAGAGTGCTGACCACGGTGCTTACCCCAAGTTATCAAGGGAAGCATCAAAGCGATATGAAAAATAAGGAAACCGAGCTTCACAAAAGATGGAGGCTCGGTTTTCGATTTTTCGAGCTTTGAAGTGGGAAGCATGTTTAGAAAAGAGAGTGCCCGCGCACGGT
>JTLC01000029.1 GCA_000798955.1 Firmicutes bacterium ZOR0006
CATTTGTTCCTTTTTTCACATACCGACTTGCTGCTGCCTCATCTTCCACATCTACAGCACCGCACTCAAGCACTCAGCACTTGGTTTCGGCATGCTTCCACCTACGAAAGGCGAACAGACGTAAATATTCGATTTGAATCCTCTTCAATCCTCATATTCACTTTCTGTCTTGCCTTTCGTTTTTGCCTTTGACGCTTTGTTTTGCAAAATCGGTGTCAGCACTTGGTTATTCAACATGCTTCCACCTTCTGCTTCTTCACCAAGCCCGTCATGTCAACTTCTTATCCAATCGTTTCAAGTATGTCATGACTACCACTTGGTCGCCAGAAGCAGATGTTTCCTTGTATACTTTTTTTGAAACACCGGTGTCAGCACTTGGTTATTTGAGTGTGATTTTTTCTGGAAAGGCTTCTGTCCTTGCGACATGCCACATGCGATCGATATAGGCTGTTGTGTAAGCTTGTTCGATTAAATGATAATAATAAGCACCCTTCGTTGTGAGTTGATAATTACCATTCACGAGGACTACGAGTTTGAAAATTTTTGCTATCCACATTTCTAAACCGTAGAGTTGGTGCAAGTCAACATCGAAGAATTGCTTAAATTCACTTTGATTAATTTCTGTGCTATAGGCACGCCAAAAGAGATAATACACGGCACGTTGTCGTAAGTTAAATTTCAAAGTGAGTGCTGTTGGCAATTGTCCTTGTTCAATCCGTTCAATATAAGCATGGATTGAAAACGTGTTAATTTTAAATTGATCTTTCAAGAGTGTTGTTGCCGAGACACCAAACCCTAAGAAATTATCTCGGGTCACAGACGAATATTTTTGGGTATTGGTTTTCGCAAATGTCCAAACCGACGTTCGCTCGCGCCCTGTTTCTGCACAATAAGTAGCAATTGCCTGAAGCATCTGTTTTTTTTGTTGCTCTGGTAACGGCTTATATGCATTATCTGCAAAGGTAAAATCAATAAACGGATATGTCGAAATTTGTGTTGCACCTAAAGTAAATGCTGTTTCAATATCTGCTAATAAGGTCTTCGTTGTTTGACCAGGAATTGCAAAGATCAAATCAACATCAACTACCGAAAACTCTGCTTGCCGTACTGCTTGAAAAATTCGTGCAAAATCAACGGGCGTACGTCCTAATGCGTGTAAACTTTCTGCTTGAAACGACTGAATTCCCAAGCTAATCATTGTCACCCCTGCAGCTTTAAGTGTCTGCAAAACAGTTTCATTAACATCACCTGGATGTAGTTCAACGCCAATACCTCCTTCGATTGCAAAATATGTGTGTAATTTTGCGATAATCGTCGCTAGATCTTGGAGCATTAATGCTGGCGTTCCCCCACCAAAATAAAGACTTGTTACCTGTTTCCGCCCTTGTTGCATCTGACCAACAAGATCAATTTCTTGTAGTAAAGCTTGCAAATACGCTTGTGCTTGTTTGGCATCATAAGTTTCCTTACAATATGGGCAAAAGCTACATAACGTCCGACAAAACGGAATGTGGACATAAAGGCCTAATTGCTCTGTTTGCTCATAATTAAGTTTGTCATCATACTGATTCGTAAACGTAAATGGTTGCAATGAACGCGTTAAATATGTTCGCATCAAAGATGTTATCATGCATGCCACCTCCTAAATATAACGTAAATACGTTTTCATCATGTCATACATCACTGGGATATTGCCATTGAACAACAAGGCATATTCAGCAGCAAAAAAGTAGCCACACTCCGCACATAAGCCTTCAATATCGACACAACGACCACACGTAGAAATTTTCCCATTTTCCATGACAACACATTGATGGCATGGCGTTGGGAAACGATTTTCAATTAAATATGGAAAAGCACTTTTCAAGTTAAAGATTGGGTAATCTTCGCGCATTAACTGGGTAATTTCAGCACAACACTGCTGTTTTTCCGCGACACTTAAACGTAGGCGCTCTGTTCCTGGGTACGGGGTATGAAAATTAAAAGAAATCGCTCGAATATTAGCAGTTTCTTTCGCAATTTGACTCACATCCCGAATCTCTTCTTTATTCAGTTGATTAATCGCCATATATAAGCAAATATTATCATTTGGTGCCTTGGCAATATTGTCCATTATCGTCGAAAATGTTTTTCCCCTAATAAGATCATGTGTGCGTTGACTTCCATCTAAACTCAACAAAATCAAATCTGCTTCCGGTAATTCCAGCGTTAACGTCCCATTGGTAACGACATTGACAATTAAAAAACCTATTTCTTTCGCTTCGCGAACTAAGTCACGAATCCCGCGATTTTCATCTTGCCACAAAAATGTTTCGCCACCACAGAAAAACAAAATACGAATGCCCATATCATATAACGTGTGCATTTCTTGCCGAATTTGTTGGTATGGATGCATAACTGCTGTAATATTATTGACAGCACAATGCTGACAGTTCAAATTGCAACGATCAGTCACAATAATCGTTCCTAAAATTGGTTTTTTTTGCTTCAAAAGCACTGTTTTCGCTCCAAAAGTCGCAAATTGCAGAAAATGTTGTGTTTTCATCTAAAATCCCCCTTTTCCGATAACTCAACTATACAACATTAAATTTTGAAAATAAACAATTAAAATGAAAAAACACCCAAGCGGGTGTTTTTTCACATTTCTTGCTTCGTAATCAGCTTATCGTCTTCCCTAATAGACACTTAATTCCCACAATAACTCGGGGAATTGTGCTACCACTTCACTAGCAGTGACACTATAGCGTGTCCGAGCTAAGCGAAAGGCCGCTTCACTATGCAACCAAGTGCCGACAATCGCTGCTTGTTCAAGTTGCTGACACTGTGCAAGCCATCCAGCAATACTTCCGGCTAAACAATCACCCATGCCTCCACTCGCCATCGCTGGCGTTCCATTCCCAATTTGGTATGTGTGTGTTGCAGTATAAATTGTGGTTGCTGCCGATTTTAGTACAACAACTGGTGCTAGTTGTTGCGCTTGTTGTGACACATGCTGAGTTTCATCATGAGCAAAGCGTGCCCACTCACCTAGATGTGGTGTATAAATACGAGGCATTTGTGGCTGCAATTCTGGTTGCGTTGCCAACCAAAATAAGGCATCAGCATCAAAAACAACAGGAATCGTCTGCTCGGCACAAACTTGTGCGAGCACTTGTTGCGCATGATGATCACGGCCAAGTCCACAGCCGACTACGATGACGGTTGCTTGTTGGCGAATGCGTTGACTTGCTTCGCAATCGTGCCAATCATAGCACATGACTTCTGGCATCCGTGAACGAAGCGCCTGATGGTGGTTCTGATCACAAAGGACACTGACAAGCCCTGCTCCCATCCGCTGTGCTGCTTGTGCTGCAAGCATAATTGCCCCACCATAGTGGGTATTACCACCAATACACACGACATGACCATAATCTCCCTTATAACTATGTGAGTGACGTTGCGGGACAAGTTGGGCCACAACTGGTTCGGTGAGAATTTGCTTCATAATTATTGTGCTCCTTCAAAATCAATTGCGACAAATCGTTCAAGCAAACGACTTGGCGAAGCATAAATATTGTCTTTTTCAATGAGTGGTTGGACAAGAATCGTATGAAAACCCATGATTTTACCCCCAATAATATCCGTGAGCACTTGATCGCCAATATTCGCAATTTTCGCACGAGGAATTCCTGTCAAATACTTTCGTGCTCGCAAAAAACCGAGTGGCGTCGGCTTCACTGCAAACCAAACCGCTTCAATTCCAAGTTCAGTAGCAAATGGTTCAACCCGTGTGCGCATATTATTGGAAATCATCACAACTGTGAAATCGAGCGCTTTTGCTTCACGAATAAACGCATGTGCCGCCTGTGATGCTTGCTCTTCTTCACAACTTGCTAATGTATTATCTAAATCTACAATCAGCGCCTCGATGCCTTCGGCTTTGAGCACGTGTAAATCAATACTTGTGCATGTCCGATACAGTTGATGCGGGTGAAAAATCCGTTTCATTCCATCTACTCCTCAATTCGTAATTTCATTGGTGCCATTTGTCGCCAAACAACACCGGCAGCAGCTAGCATTCGCTTTGATGCCTGGTTTTCTAGACTACCTTCATATTTATCCGACATATAAATTAGCTCGCGAATTCCGCTTTGAATAATTGCCTTTGCACATTCATTACAAGGAAAAAGCGAAACATACACACTTGCTCCGCGTAAGTTTTCACTACTATTTAAAATTGCATTTAATTCAGCATGTACAACATACGGATATTTGGTTTCCAAAGGCTCCCCTTGACGTTGCCAAGGAAAGTCATCATCATGGCACCCATACGGAAAACCATTATAGCCAATTCCCACAATTCGTTGATTTTGATTCACAATACAAGCCCCAACTTGCGTCGATGGGTCTTTGCTTCGCTGTGCTGATAAAAGTGCAATTCCCATAAAATATTGATCCCAATCTAAACAATCTGTCCGTTTCATGTCTGTCTCCCCCATTTTATCACGTCTCATAAAAACTTTGGTTGTTTTTCTAACTTTATTTTTGATTGTAATATTTTGCTAATCCAAGCATCGATGTTTCACGATAGCCTTCATGCAAGTCTTTTCCGGTTTCTAACATCGTATACACAACTTGATCGAAACATAAGTGATTCGAATCACCAACAACACTTGCTAACATTGCGGCATCGATTGCACGTAAGGCAGCAACAGCATTCCGCTCAATACATGGAATTTGGACGAAACCTGCCACCGGATCACACGTTAATCCGAGGTGATGCTCCATCGCGATTTCAGCTGCTGTATCAATTTGTTTCAACGGGAAGTGCGAAATTTGTGCATAGGCAACGGCTGCCATTGAACAGGCACTACCAACTTCGGCTTGGCAACCCGCTTCTGCTCCCGAAATCGAAGCATTTTGTTTAATGACATTGCCGGCCAATCCTGCTACTGCGAGTGCTTGTAAAATTTCATCATTCCGGTAGCCACAATCAACTGCTAAGTAATACAAGACGGCTGGTAAGACCCCACAAGCTCCACATGTTGGTGCGGTAACAATTGTTCCACCATCGGCATTTTGTTCACTCACCGCATAGGCATACGCGGCTATTTTTTTATTTTCACGCATTTTAGGATTCCGCTCAGCCAATGCTTGTTCGTACATCAACTTCGCTTTCCGTTGCACACCAAGCTTACCTGGTAGTACGCCACTCGCTGCTAAGCCTGTTTCCACTGCCGCTTTCATGACATCCCAGACTTCCTGTAAGAATGACCAAATTTGCTCATCCTCATATTCAGAAACTAACTCCCATAGTTGCCGTTGCTCTGTTCGCGACCATGTCAGCATGTCTTTAAAATGTTTAAATGGATAGACGTCTGGCGTTGCTTGTCGCCCTTGACCCTCAACAACAATATCACCACCACCAACTGAATAATACAACTGTTGACCAAAAATTTCGTTGTTACGATCACACGCAAAAAACTCCATGGCATTAGTATGGAATTCTTTCACAACATCTGCTTGCCAAATAATCTCCACAAGCTTAGGTTGCAGTGATTCATGGATAATCCAATCTGTTAAGTGACCAACTCCGGTTGCTGCTAAGCTTCCATACAGATGTACGCGATAATAATGTGCATCCGGATAGCGATCATAAAAATCAAGCGCTGCTCGCTCTGGCCCCATAGTGTGTGAACTTGATGGCCCGCGGCCCACTTTGTATAATTGTCGTAGTGATTGCATCTTTTTCTCCTTAAAGAAAAACTCTGGTTGGTTTCAAACAATCAGAGTTTTTTAGTTTTTTTATTCATCCGTTAATGGTTTGCGTAAATCAACGGTTTGCGTTTGGAACAACTCATCAATCATTAATTGTGTTGGGCGTTGTTTTTTCGAAATCCATTGAATTCCACCATAAATCGCACTCATCGGCACGAGTAAAGCGACCATGTTGATTTTCGCCATAAATTCACGTAAGAAATAGCGCCAGTATGTCATTTGCTTTTTTCCTGTCGCATCAAGACGAATTTTCATGATTAAACGACCAACCGTTTGTCCTTTTACATACTTTGGTAGGACAACATATAAATAAATTGCTGATAACACTAAACTCACAAGCATGAAAATACTGTAGTTTTGGTTTCCTTCCACTGCATACACTTGCATTGATGTAATAAAGATAAAGGCTAAAATCCAGTAAATTGCTAAATCAATTCCGTAAGCAAGTAATGATTTCCACCAAATTGCTTTTTCATACCGAGTTTGCGGTTGTTCTTGTGCAACTACTTGGGTTGGCACTTCATTTCCAAGTACATTTTTGCGTAATTTTGTCTTTCCCATATTTACTCCATTCATCCCCACAACCAATAATTTTGCCCGTATCAGTTTGGTTCATAGTTTTTATTTTCTTCATAAACTTATCATAAAAGTATTAGGGAATCAAGTCTGATAAGATTAGAAAACCGCTATCATTCGATAACGGTTTCTTGTTTTTTCTTTAGTGCTCTTCGGTTTGCAGTGCCTTGAGTTTCGCAGGACGTTTTTCAACATAGTCAATTTCTGGATCATTCCGATGATTAGTCGTTAAAAAATAGGCCCGGAAGTCTTCAGCATTCTCATACGTTAAATATGGATTTAATGGTTCCACAGCACTGCGGACTTGATACCAAAAACCACGATGTTCGGGTGAACCAATCGGTGCACTCAATGGAAATTCAATGAGCGGAACTTCAATCCCGAGCGTTTGTAACCCCTCAACGATTACTTCTGTCATAATCCCTAGCTGTTCATTCACTTCGTCTGGCTGATCATCACTTTCCATCCACGATTCATAGCCATATTTATTTTCTTTATGCTTTTTCCAGTGTACGCCACAACTTGGGCTGTTTTGCAAACCAATAAAAGCCGTCAAGCGGTAGCCGTTGTTGATAAACTCCTCAATCATTTTCAGAGGAATAGCAAATGTTTCTTGACAATGCTTACGGAAAAAGACATTATCATATTGCTTCCGCCCTTGGGGATTACGATTATACCCTCCTAAAGTAAATTCTGGGCAATGGTATTGAATAATCCCTGTTCGCGTATTGGCGAGATAGGCCGTGAGTTCGTGTGTCAACGGAAAATTCTTCCCTAAAACATGCACACGACAATATGGATTTACTAAGCAATTTGCGACTAAAATCAGCCGTTTATCTTTTGGCATTTTTTCACTTCCCCTTTATCTTCGTATCCTGATTGTAACGAAGCTCGTGCGAAAACTCAATTGCTTCCAGTAAAACTAAAGGGATTTTATTTGCTTCTACACCCTTCCTTAAGTTACTTGGGCGAATGAAGTGGTATCATAAGAAAAGTTTCATCCTTCCAGAAAGGTGGTGGCTCATTTGGCCGAAAAACCAAGCACACCAAAAGTTGTCCATAGTTCACAAGTTTTGCAGTTTACGCCTCGTCCTGAATGTGCATGTCAGAACGATTTAGGAATTCCGGACCAAGAATTTTTCACGGCTGCTTTTGTGCAAAAAGTAACGAATCACCGGTATGACTCAATCACTCATTTACTTGCCAATCGCTGGCAGTCACTTGATCAAATTATCCAGCTCAATACTGCTTTTCCTGATTTTGAAAGTTTCAAACTCGCGGCTTTTGCCAATTATTTACACGAACACCAAAGATAAAGGCGTTTCTGCCCTTGAAACTCCTTCCACTAAAAACGAATCAACATTGATTCGTTTTTTTGCTGGTGCATAATCCTTGCACAAAATACGAAAATAAGCGTTGAGATTTCATCTCCGTAGCCAGTGCTAATAATTCTGGATGCCATTGTACAGCAATAATCGGTAATGTTTGATGTTCTATTCCTTCTATTAAGCCATCATGGCTGTGAGCCGTTGCTTGCAAAGATTTAGCTAAAACCCCAATTGTTTGATGGTGGAGTGAATTTACTGCTAATGTCGGGCCAAATAAAGTCTCAAGGACTGAATCTTTCACGACGTTCACTCGGTGTTGGCCAGATAAAGGGGAATCTACATCGACATGGCTTCCCCGTTGCAGTGCTAACACGGTCACATCCTGTACGAGCGTGCCACCTAAGGCAACATTCAACACTTGAAATCCGCGACAAATACCTAAAATTGGTTTTTCTTGCTCAAGCATAGCCGCAATCATGGCAAAATCACTAGCATCTTTATGTGCCGCTGCTGGCTTCGTTTCTTGATGACAACTTTCACCGTAATAGGTAGGATCAATATCTTCACCTCCAGCCAAGACTAAACCATCGATAATCTGGGCATATTCAGTTGCCAACGATTGATTGACATTCGGAATCAGTAGTGGAATACCGCCTGCCTGTACAACCGCTTGGGCATACGCTTCATTTAAATAAGTATAATACAACTGCTGCTTCCCGATTTGTCTTTGTTCGGTATTCACACTAATACCAATAATTGGTTTCATACCATCCCCTCCTCACGCACTATCATAGGCAGATTATAGCGGAACTCGCCTTATTTTGCAGCTTTGATGCACTAAAAAAACCATGAATGTCGTCGCATTGCTTCATTCATGGTTTTTGCTTAGAAAAGCGTTTTTACTTTTTGTAATGCTTTTGCACGGTGACTCACTTGATTTTTGATCTCTGAACCTAAATCAGCAAAACTTTCGTTGTATCCTTGTGGAATAAAGAGTGGATCATATCCGAATCCGGTTTTTCCATCTAGACTCAGCGCAATTACGCCATCACACGTTCCCTCAACTATTTGTGTCGCTTCATGTGGCTTCGCATAGGCAATCGCACAGACGAAACGGGCCTGACGTTGCGCTGGCGGCACTGTTGCCAAAGCAACTAATAATTTTTCATTGTTGGCTGTATCATCGCCATGAACACCGGCATAGCGCGCTGAGTACACACCTGGTGCCCCATTCAGTGCGGCAACTTCTAATCCTGAATCATCAGCAAATACCGGGAGGTTGGTTAGTTGCATGATTGCTTCTGCTTTAATCGCCGCATTTTCAGCAAACGTACTCCCTGTTTCCTCAACATCAACATCGAGTTGTAAATCAGCCAAACTCAAAATAGTGATTCCCAGTGGTTCGCACATTTGGCGGAACTCGCTTAATTTATGGTTGTTGTTCGTCGCTAAGACAATTTGTTTCATTCCGTTTTCTCCTTTAGTTGTTGATAAATTGTAATGGCTAATGGCCGCGGAACGACTTTTGCTAACTCATCGACAGTTGCTTCGCGCATCTTTGCGACACTTCCAAAAAAGGAGAGTAGCTGTTGTCGCCGCTTTGGTCCAATGCCTTGAATATCATCAAGTGCTGATTGCACCATTGCTTTGCTTCGGCGTAACTGATGAAATTCGAGTGCATAGCGATGGACCTCATCTTGAATCCGTTGTAATAAATAAAACGTTTCGGTATGCGTATCGAGTTCAACAATTTCCATCGTTCTACCATCTAACACTTGTGATGTTCGGTGCTTTTCATCTTTTAGCAAACCAATAATCGGAATTGTCAATTCGAGTGAGGCGAGCACTTCTTTTGCGACTTGGACATGGGCGTGACCACCATCGATGACGATCAAAGATGGGAGTGCTAAGTTCTCACGAATCACACGTAAATAACGCCGGTATACGACTTCACGCATCGCTTGATAATCATCTTGACCCGCAACTGTTTGAATTTTAAAACGGCGGTATTCTTTCCGATTTGGTTGTCCATCCGTATAAACGACCATCCCACTAACGAGCTCAAGATCACCCGTATTTGAGTTATCAAAGGCTTCAATTCGCGTTGGTGTCGGGATAGCCAATAATTGTCCAAGATGCTCAATCGCTCCATAAGTCCGTTGTTCATTGCGTTCGAGTAACTGAAATTGCGTTTCTAAGTGTTTCTTGGCATTTTCATTGGCCAGTTCAACTAATTGAAATTTTTTCCCCCGTTTTGGTGCCAAAATCTTCACACCTAAAAACGCCTGTAATGTAGGAATATCCAATAGTGCTGAAGTATAAATTGCTCGCGGACGACGGTTATTGCGACTCTGATAAAATTGAGCAATAAAAGTTATCACTGCATCAAGCGGATCATCGACATATGGAACCACATGGGATTTACGCTCAATTAATTTCCCTTCACGCATATAAAAGACCTGAACACTCAGCCAGCCCTTATCATAATAAAAGCCAAAGAAATCATGGTTATCTAAATCACTCTGCTGCACAATTGACTGTGTCGCAATTCGTTGAATTGCTTGCATTAGCTCACGGTATTCAATCGCCTGTTCAAACTCCATTTGCTCACTTGCACGATACATCTTCGCTTCTAAATCAGCTAACACATCACTTTGATCACCTTTTAAAAAGCGCTGTGCTGCGGTTGTTAACGGTTCATAGTCAGTTGGCTCGACCGGTTGGATACACGGTGCCAAGCACTGATGAATATGATAGTACAGACACTCTTTTTTAGGTAATTGTTCACATTTCCGAAATTGAAACATCCGGTGCAACACTTCAAGCGTCTCACGTGCATCTTTTACATTCGGATACGGACCAAAAATTGCTGTATATTCTTTTTTGGCATCACGCGTTAAAATAATTCGCGGATGACGCTCTTTCGTAATCGCTAAAAACGGATAACTGCCTTCATCTTTGAGTTTAATGTTGTATTTCGGATGGTATTTTTTGATTAAATTGATTTCAAGGACTAATGCCTCAACTTCACTTGTCACCACAACATACTCAAAGTCAACAATCTCCTGAACTAATCGTAAAGTTTTACCATCGTGAGCCCCAGTAAAGTAAGAACGCACCCGATTTTTGAGCACTTTTGCTTTTCCAACATAAATAACTTCATTGTGCTGATTTCGCATCAAATAACATCCTGGTGCATCCGGTAATAACTTTAATTTTTCATCAATTAATGGGGAACGGCTCATGCTTTCCCCTCCTCTCTACACGAGTTGCAGTTGTTCTTCATCCTCAATTTCATCCGGTGTCTGCTCTTGGTATCTCGTCATAAATAAATCGACTTCTTCTTTGACCTCTTCTTCACCAACTTGACGAAGTGGTGGGAGTTCGGCTAAAGACACGAGGCCGAAGTAGTCTAAAAACGTTTCCGTAGTTGCATACAACATTGGTCGACCAACCGTAGTTTCACGTCCAGCTTCTTCAATCAAATCAAATTGGAGCAAGGTCTTAATGGCTTTTTCGCATGAAACCCCGCGAATATGTTCAATTGTCGCTCGTGTAATTGGCGCATTATAGGCAATAATTGCGAGTACTTCTAATGAAGCTTTCGATAATGTCTGCCGCTTTGGTTGTGAAAAAAACCGTTGATAGTAATGGCTTTGTTCTTTTCTTGTGGCAAAGCGATACTTCCCACTTGTCTGCAACAGCGTTAATCCGCGATTGTCATACTCGAGACGAAGTCGCTCTAGTAATTGTTGCGCTGCCTCTTGGCTAATTTCTAATGTAATAGCAAGGTCTTCGAGTGTCACCCCTTCATCACCTTGGATAAATAAAAGTCCTTCAATAATTTGTAATTGTTCTGTCATGATACGAATCGCTTCCAATTAATGATAATTTCCCCGAAATTTTGGGTTTGAGATAAGGCGATTTCATCATCGCGCATCATCTGTAAGATTGCTAAAAAAGTTGTCACCATATACGAACGACTATATGTCGTAAATAAATCCGTAAATGCCAGTACTGGCTGTTGCCGCAATTGTTTACGGATAATTCGCACTTGATCATCGATTGAATACCGTTCATGGTGAATGACAACTTGATTTTGTTGTTCTTGCTTTTGCATCGCTCGTTCGAACGCTTTCACTAAAGCAAATAAATCATACTGTTCTTGAACTAAGCGTGGTTCGGTATCTACTAACCATTCACTCGCGTCACTCGCATCTTTAAAGAAATAATGCTGATGATCAATTTCATATTCAGCTAAAATTTCACTCATTTCTTTATATTTTTGGTATTCAATTAGCCGTGCAATGAGTGCTTCTTTGGGGTCAATCTCATCCTCAACGAGCGGTGGGACAGGTTTGGGTAGTAGCGCTCGGGCCTTAATCTCAATTAATTGCGCAGCAACAACGAGATACTCGCTGGCAATTTCTAAATTGAGTTCTTGCATCTGGTTAATAAATTCAAGGTACTGTTGCGTAATCTCTGCCAATGGCAATTGTGAAATTTCAACCTTCGCTTGTTTCACAAAGTGTAACAGGACATCAAACGGTCCCTCAAACTGGGAAATATGAATAATCGGCTGCATAGCAACGTCCTTTCTGTTTCAGTTTCCTTCCTATTATACCCTAAAAGTGCTACTGTCGGTACTAGCAAAATACGGAACTAACTAGGTGCAAAGCACGAAACGTCCTCGGTTGACTTCTGGATCATAAAAAAATCGAGTCATTATAAAAACAGACAGTGACCTGTCTGTTGCTATGATTCATTTATTCCAAAATGCTGCTGCCAGTGTTGTTCTAGTCGCTCTGCACTCAAATCATTGGCTGTCAGATTCAAACTTGAAACAGCAAGAGCACCACAAATCGTTCCATATTGCAAACTTGTCGCGATGTCTTTTCCCGCTAAATATGCCGAGAAAAAGCCCGCAAAAAAGCTATCCCCAGCGCCATTCGTATCAACAATTTCGGTAGTAATGACTGCTTGTTCATACCAATTTCCTTCTTCATCAATGGCAGTCGCTCCATTTGCCCCATGTGTGCAAACAACGAGTTTTTTCCCATCCTGAATCCATTGTTGCATGTACTCACGATAGTTTGGTAAACGATCGGAACTTACAAAAATATAATTAGCAGCCGAAATAAAGGCTTCGTGATACGCATTCCCTGCCTGATAATCATGCAAGTCCGTCCAAATTGGTTTGCCACTTGCTTGTAGTTGCGGAATTAATGCTTTTGTATAGGCCATAATATTTAAAACAATATGTGTGGCTTCACGAAGCAACTCTTTGAATTGTACTGGTTGCACGGCGATCTCGCTAGCACTCGCATGTGTAAATAAGGAGATCCGCTCACCATGTTGGTTCATTAAATTTACATGCCGCTCAGTACCTGTTGCATCATAATCAAAATAGGCATTTACACCTTGTTGTGCCAATGAATTCTCAATTTTTCTGCCCCATTCATCATTTCCAAGCACTGCTTGTAGCGTTGTCGGTATCGCCAATTTTGTTAAGGCGAGCGCTTTGCCGGCACCAGTTGATCCTAGTGTTTCTTGACCCGAAGCGAATAGCGTTTGGGCTACCGGCTGCGGAAATTCTGATACATATACGATTGTGTCCCAAGAGACTCCCCCAATAATAAAAACTTGCGCCATGTCGCTTCCCCCTCAGATATGCCAATTTTTGCGTTCTGTATCCGTTCAGTTTTAAATTAAAATTCGATAGTATCCGGATCAGGTCCAATCCGCTCTCCTGTGTTATACGTATCAATGGCTGCCATATCTTCAGGAGATAAAACAAAATCAAAAATTTCAAAATTACTCATAATTCGATTCGGTGTAATTGATTTTGGCATCGGAATAAAGCCTTTTTGTAAATGCCATCGCAAAACAATTTGAGCGATACTTTTTCCATATTTGTCGGCTAATTCCTGAAAGAATGGCAGTGTAAACACTTTTCCTTGCATCAATGGCCCCCACGCTTCAACCGCAATCTCATGTTCAGCACAAAATGCAATTAGCTCGGGTTGTGCCAATTGTGGATGCAGTTCTACTTGATTAATCATCGGCCTAATTGTCGCTGTTTCAAATAAGGTTACTAAGTGGTGCTCTTTAAAATTTGACACACCAATCGCACGAATTTTTCCTGCTCTGTAGAGCTCTTCCATCGCTTTCCATGTTGCCGCTGTTTTTTCAGCTGTTTTAGGCCAGTGAATCAAATACAGATCTAAATAATCTGTTCCTAATTTTTCAAGTGTCTCTGCAAAAGCAGCCAGTGTCTCTTCATACCCTTGATGACTATTCCAAACTTTACTCGTTAAGAAGATTTCTTCCCGTGGCACACCACTCTCTCTCATTCCTTGGCCAACACCACTTTCATTGCCATACACTGCTGCTGTATCAATATGTCGATATCCGACTTGCAATGCTTCCCGGACAGAGTCAATGACCTGTTGCCCATCATCTACTTTAAACGTTCCAAAGCCTAATTGGGGAATTTCCACCCCGTTCGCTAATTTAATCATTGGTTGTTTCATTTTTTCTTCCTCCTTTTTCATCTCCATCACCTTACATCTCCTTTCTGACGACAGCCAGAAGCTCTCGAAACAAAAATTCTTGCGAAAATAAGATAAATGCGTTAAAGTTAGTATACAAAAATCAACAACTTTATCTCAAGTACTTACTTTTTTGTATACTAGTTACCAAAAAGAAACTAAGGAGTCCAAACTATGAAAATGCTGAAACCAAATTATGTTTGTTCATTGGAACTCACAATGGACGTAATTGGCGGGAAATGGAAATTGATGATTCTCTGGTATTTAATTGATTCGACAAAACGTTTTAGTGAGCTGAAACGAGCTTTACCAGGAATTACTCAGAAAATGCTCACGCAACAACTACGTGAGTTGGAAGCAAATGGGCTCGTTAATCGTGTCGTCTATCCCGTCGTTCCGCCTAAAGTAGAGTATAGCTTAACACCACAAGGTGCCGAGTTAATTCCCCTCTTACAACTTCTCTGTAACTGGGGGGATGAATATGCTAAGACACATGAAATTCCATTACATGATTGTCAGTTAGCAGACTCATGATTCTAGACAAAAACACCGTTCATCCTGTGAGCGGTGTTTTTTTGTCTCTCATTTATTATTCTGCTAGCAATAACGCTTTATACGCGTCAAGATCATTAAATTCTGTCGTGAAATCAATCATCGGCGAGTCAATATACAATAAGCGAATTGGTTCTGATCCATTTAATTTCGGTATAATAACAGTTGCTTCACTCTTACTAACCGTCACGAATTGAACGTGTTCATTGCCTTGTAATTCATACTCACCTGTTGCTAATTCTTGGTATTTCCCCGTATTCACCAAGCGATTATCAATATATTCAGTAAATTGCTTTTGTTCATCATCAATTGTCAATTGTAAACGATATCCACTTGATAAAACCTCACTTTGATAAAACCCTTGCCGTAAAACATTCGCTGAATAAACCTGGCCATCACAAGCAGTGAAAATCATCACAGTGACTGCTAATACTAGGATACTTAGCCATTTTTTCATCTTTACTCCCCCCTACTTTTTGTTTCATTTTCAATCATTATACATATACCAGTTGCTACTGTCAACGTTTTTCAGCGCCACAGAAACTTTCAGCATACATCAATCTTCCTTTGACTAGCTGCGCTCAGCCATCTCAAACACCGTGCGTATTAGCTTCGTACGTTTTCTTGCTCTTTTGAGGATACCAATTTTTAAGCTTTCTTGACATCTTCTTGCCTGGCATAGGCTCTAAAATCCACTTTTGGCTTATTTTATCCAAACAAAAAGCTCATTGGAAAATGAGCCTCATTCACTTATTCTGATGCAAGTGTAACAATAACAATTTCTGGTTGATTTTGGACGCGAATTGGAAAGGCACTATTACCGAGTCCCCGACTAATGATAAGTGATGTTTCCCCTTGTTGATGAACACCACTTGTTAAAGTCGGAAATAAACCTTGTCCTGGCGCAAACAATCCCTCGGTAAACGGAACTCGAATTTGACCACCATGTGCATGTCCGCTTAAAACTAAAGGCACTTGCTGTTCAGCATAGAACTCCAGATATTCTGGACGATGTGCCAATAATATTTGCAAAGCATCTTCCGCTTGTAGCTGCAATGATGTGAGCACCTCTTTCATTGTTTTCTTTTCATCTGTTCGCCATGTTTCAAAGAAATCAGGATCATCGAGTCCAACTAAGGCAAATTTTGCCCCTTCTTCAGTTATCCAGGCAAGTTCATTCCGTAAAACATGAACACCGCGTGCCCGCAATCCACTTTCAAACTCTGGGTAGTTAGTAATCCGCGCTTCATGATTACCGACTACATAATACATTGGCGCAATGTCTCGTAATTGATCAACAATGGTGAAGGCAACATCCATTTTTGTTCGGTAGGCATCAATTAAATCACCCGTAAAAACAATGATATCTGGTTGATTTTCTCTTACTTTTGTAATTAATTGCCGACCATTATCGCCAAAATCATGATTATGCAAATCACTTAGCTGCATGATTGTAAAGCCTGTAAATTGACTTGGTACTTGTTGATTTTTATACTCATACTTACTTACAACAATCGTATTATTTTGCCAATAGATATACCCGACAGTCACTATTATTAGCAGAAAAGTACCGATTGTGATTGATTTCCAGTTTAATTTCGCCATTATTTCCCCCTTATGTTAACTTTAATTATAAATTAAAAACGTTAATTCTGGCAAGTACTTTCCGGAAAGGGTGCTACTCACACATGATTACTTTCTAACTAAATGAACCAAAAAAAGATAGCCAACACTTTGCAAAACTGTGTGCACTATCTTTTTTGCTTCTATATTACTTTATGGCATCGCAGTCAGAGACTTGTATGATATCTTTAGAAGCTACGCATAGTTGAAAGGCTCAAAAAATCGAAAACAGAGCCCTCATTTTCTGTGGAGCTCTGTTTCCTTATTTTTTATGTCGCTTTGATGCCCTTTGCTTTACTTTGATGGCACCGCAGTCAGCACTCGGTTCCTCGGCATGCTTCCACCTTCTCCTTCTTCGCCAAGCCCGTCATGTCAACTTCTTGTTTTCTTACTCCAAGTTTGCCATGACTACCACTTGGTCACCAGAAGTA
>JTLC01000003.1 GCA_000798955.1 Firmicutes bacterium ZOR0006
TACTATTTTCATACGTAAAAAGGAAAAATAGTACTGATGAGCTTGGCGAAGAAGTTGTAGGTGGAGGCACGTTTCAAAAAAGAGTGATCGACTGCGTTACTATCACAGAGTAATAAAGGATAGTAGCAAATCGGCAGGTGACATAATAATTACAAAACGAGATGTCGGGAATATCCCAACATCTCGTTTTTGTGCTATAATAGAAAAAATTATGTCGACGAGAGGTGACTGCGTGAACTATCCAATCAATAAAGCACTCAAAAAGTATCGATATCTACCGTTCCCTTTTTCACCGCTAGCATTGCATATTATGAATAAGTTACTTGTACAAGCGCAAAAAATGGTGCCGTGCCCAGACGATTTGATTGAAGAACAGATTCTGATTCCATGTAAAGATGGGAACGAAACAATTTCCGCAAGTTTGATCAAATCTCAACAAATTAGTGAACCACAGCCAGCCCTTATTTATTTTCACGGAGGTGGATTTGTACTTGAAAGTGCTAATTTGCAAAAAAAGTTAGCGTATGAATACGCAAAAGCAATCGCTGGTACTGTCTTATTTGTCCATTATCGATTTGCACCAAAACATCCATATCCAGCTGGATTAGAAGATGCTTACCGAGCAAGTGAGTGGTTTGTAGAACATGCTACTGATTTAGGTATTGATCGAAGTCGGATTATGATTGGTGGGGATAGTGCTGGAGCAAATTTAGCAGTGGCAACACTACTGAAATATCAAGATGCTTCTAAAGCACCATTCACCTTTCAATTCCTAATTTATCCTGTTTTGGATGCAAGGCAACAAACTGATTCAATGCATCAGTTCGACACAACACCATTATGGAATAGTAAACGTAATCAAAAAATGTGGCAAGTTTATTTGGACAATAAAAAAGATGAACATGTGCGAAAATATTTTTCGCCGATAGAGGCCAATGATTTTCACCAATTGCCACCGGCTTATATTGAAGTGACTGAATTTGATTGCTTGCGTGATGAGGGAATAGCATATGCAGGAGCGCTTACACATGCTCAGGTTCTAGTCATACTCGAAGAGGTGAAAGGAGCAGTCCATGGTTTTGAAGTTGCCTGGAGCGAGCCATTTGTTCAACAACAAATTCAAAAACGGTGTCAAATACTTCAACAAGCACTACAGCGGCAAAATGAAAGGAAATCGAATCAGAATGGAACCATTATATCAACAGATTATTCGCTATCAACCAATTGACGAACAAGAGGTGTGTGATCAACAAATTATTTTACAGTACCTTGCTGACGAGGGTGAAAAAGTATTATATCGTGAGCAACTCCAAGCACACATTACTGCATCGGCATGGATTACAAATCATCGGCATGACAAAGTACTAATGATTTATCATAATTTATATAATTCTTGGGCATGGACAGGTGGGCATGCAGATGGTAACGGTGATCTACTCACAGTTGCGATGAAAGAAGCCTGTGAAGAAACAGGCTTAACACAAGTAAAACCATTGGAGCCGACGATTTTTTCGTTGGAAGTGCTGGCAGTGAACCATCATTACAAAAAAGGAAAATTCGTTCCTGCACATGTCCATTTGAATGTAACATACCTATTAGAAGCTGACGAGCGTGAAGGGCTCAAAATTGCTCCAGACGAAAATAGTAATGTCGCTTGGATGACACTTACACAAGCCGTGTCAGCATCGAGCGAACCTTGCATGCAACTCATTTACGAAAAATTAAATAGGAAGCTTCAAGCTCTAAAGTAACAAAAAATCGAAACTACCCGTTAGTTTCGATTTTTTGTTTTAAACATTATCGCTAGGAGAAATAAATAATGGTAAAGGTGCCCATGATCGAAGCAATGGGTGTTCAATTTGTACGGCTTCTGGTGAAAATAAGAGACGAGTCGCCTCACATTGCGTCAAATGGACTTCAGCAGTAGCTGTAGGTGAAACCGTCACGACTCCTTGGGCAATTTCAATTGCTACTGGCGTATCATTTCCAATTTGAATAGTGACACGACCAGACAAAAGTGGTGTTTTCGCAGCTTTTGCTTGTAAGGTTGCTTGGATGACACGCGGGAAGTTGAGAATAGCAAAATTCGTATTTGTTGTAATTTGTAACTTTTCGCAGGCAGTAGTGAGGGCTTGAAATGAGCCATCATCAGATGGTCCCTGTGTCACTTCTAATGTCGATAATTGATAATGCTGTGACCAAGCGTAATAGATTGCGAGCAAATTTTGATTATCCAGGAGATAGCATTCACAAATGCTTGTTTTCTCAGGATTACTGATGCAGTAGCCGAGCCAATTATTGTGTTCGTCGAAAATCCAAGTCAATTGATTTTGCCAAGTTTGGCTGATTTCCCAAAATGTTTGTTGGGTTCGATTTAAGGCGAAATCATGTTGATTATATAACTGAAGTGCTTGTGCAAAAAAATGATCGTCTTTAGTAGCTAGACGAAATGATCCTTGAAAAAGTGGTTCCTGTGCATGACGAGCATTATCGATAGTAAGCTGAAATGAATAAGTCGTGCCACTCGGAGTAAAGCCCCAAGGTTCGTAACGTTGTCGTTGACCACCTAAAAATGCCACATCGATAGCAAGTTTTTGTAATTCGGGCATTAGATAATCAAATAATTGGCTCATATAACCACGGTGGCGAGCATCAGGATGGACACAAACTGTACCGATACCGACACAATGTAAGTCCTGATTTCCGATAGAGAAAGTGAGTGGAAAAGCCCCGAGTAAGGCATTGATAGCGTTGTCGTTTTCTAAGAGTAAATGGTGCTGGGCATACTCAGGATGCTGCTGATAAAGTTTTGGCAAGAGTGTTGGGAAATCTTCCCCAAACACTGTATTTGCAAAGTGAATAATTGAATGGTAGTCGGCAAAAGTTGCTGTCCGGATATTTTTCATAGTAAACCCCTCATCGAAGATAATAGTATTCGTACTTGTATCATAGCATAGTCAGAGTATACTGCAAAGTAAAGAAAAGCAACTGTACCTCAAGGAGGAGCAGCCGCTAAAAGGGAGTTATTTTGGCGATTTAAATTCTGGATTGACAAAAATAGTAAAAAAAGTCAGTCCGATTAAAGCAATGATAAAAATGAATTCTAAGAAATTGAAAAAATATTGATTATAGATAGTAATGCCGAAAATTCCAGTCGCAATCAATAATGTTAGCTGATTACTGATAAATACTAAGAAAATACCAACTGTACTGGCAATTGCTGCGATTTTGTGGTGATTTAAAGCAAAGAGTGCCAGGATGATTGTCGCAACTGTAAAACTGAAAGTAAGAGTCGTTCCAATGATGCGAGCATAAATACCTTGAATCCAAAGTTCATCAAGATTATCAGTTGGTGCCCAACGCGAAACTTGAAAGAACTCTTTACTGATGTTCTCAGGTGTCGCAGCTGCTGCCTCTTGTTTCAACTTATCAAGTTCTTCCGCTGAAATATTTGGATTATTTTCTTTAGCTGACTCATAATTTTGATTACGATAATAGCGCTCACGTTCAATCACAAAACTAGGGTTTTCATTCGTGACAAAAGTTCGGACACTTTCTTGATAACTTGTAAAATTAAGAACACCATAAACAATAGCGACTAAAATTACAACAATAAACATTGTCCGGTACAGACCGAGGTATGGATGAATGCGTTTCATAGTTGCTCACCACTTTCGTGAAGTGTCAGCTCACTCTCACCGCTCGGTGTTTCTTTACGTATTGACTGACGATACACTTGTCGAATTGTAAAAATACACATTGCTAGGAGTGAGAGGAGAATAATAATTTCTAAAATATTGAAAATATAGACATTATAGCGATCAAATCCATATATACCTAAACGGAAAAAAGAAAAAATTTCATCAGAGAGGTAGGCTAAGGGTAAAGTGATGACAGCAAGAATAGCAAAGATTTTTTTACCCGTAATAGCGAAAACGCCAAAAATTGTTGTCACTAAGGCTAGCAGAAATGTCACAGTACCTTGAGCAATTTGAATATAGAGACCAGTTTCCCAAAGGACATCAAGATTATCAGTTGGTGCGAGGGGTGAAAGGCGATAGCCATACTCATACTCAAAGTAAGGACTTATTTCTGGTCGTGACACATCAGAAATAGTTTTGCCTTCAGTAACATATTTTGATGGTGGTGATCCGGATAATAATTGGTTTTGTGCATCCATATAGGCGGTAAAGCCAAAGGCTAAGTAAAATAAGGCAACAGTTGTGAGAATAATAAACATCGCGCGATATAAAATTTTATACATACAATCACGACCTTCCTAATTTTTAGGATATAGATACCAGTAAATTGTGAAACTTGTTAATAGGGCAACTGTTACAATTCCAATAGCAAGTAAAGGGTTAAAAAAATAAATTTCTGTCGGCTGATGGAGGTCGTTGCTATAGATGAGAAAATTCATGGCTTCATGGCTTCCATAGGTAATTAAGAGCAAGCCAACAGTGAGCATTGCTGCTAATTCCTTTTTGATGAGTGCAAACATCGCGAGAATAAGTGTTGCTAAGGCAGCACTGAAGGGCAGAAAAGCTCGTAGAAAATAAAATAATTTGAAAAGTTGTGAACTAGCATAATATGTTGAACCCGTTTGCCACTGTATATAGTGAAGCAAACTGAGTCCAAGATAGATACTAGCAATCACAATCGTCACAATAAACATTGTTCGATATAGACCTTTATAAATCATAAAAACACCTCTACTAGTGAAGTTTATTGCTGCGAAAACTTGGGAATGAGCCAAAGGGCAGCCATTTCTATTACCATGATTAAGCCAAAGTATAAAAAGTTAAAATTATAAAATGGTTCCGCAAGCGTTCCTTGATACATTTGCATGAGGAATAACATTTCACGAGAAAGATACATCAAAGCAAAGCACAAGACGCTAGCATAGGCAATCGGTGAAAAGAACATCAGAGATAGCAAGCTGAAAATAAGCGTAAGCAAGGCAAAGATGCTAGGGATAGTAAGTCGTAATGCTAAAAAAATATCAGTGCTGAAACTAGTGAATACTGCTTGTATGCCATTTTGGAACCAAAGTTGATAGAGCTCAAGTCCAGCAACAAATAAGTAGCCAATACTGAAGAGAATAAAAAGACTAACTGTTAGGAAATAGAATTTTTTTTCTTGCATAATTTCCCCTCGCTTTCGATTGGTGAATGTGTTACTGATTATAGCATCTTCAAGAAAATATGAAATCATTTTCAGATTGGAATGACCTTTTTTTTATGTGAAAAATAAAGAGGAGTAAGTGAAAGTGAGACATAAGATATAGGAGAATCTCACACTCATAAGCATGTTTTTTGTCATTAAGACCAAAAAACATGTTATAATAAAAAAAATAAAAAGAGAAAGGACAGGCATATCGATGGCAATTGTTTATTTTTGTGAAAAACCAAGTCAAGCACAGGCGTTGGCGACTGCTTTAAGCCAAAAGGCAACTAAAAAAGAAGGATATTATGATGGCAATGATGGAAAATTATATACATATGCCTATGGACATTTAACGACACTCGTTGCCCCCGAGGTGATTCATCCGGACTTTAGTTGGAAAGGTGATTTGACGCAATTTCCTTTTTTAGTAGCGGATATTCCTCTAGAACTGAGTAAACAAAAAGGAGTAGCAGCTCAATTCAAAGTCATTAAAAGTCTATTTCAACAAGCAAGTCGAATTGTTGTTGCTACCGATGCCGGGCGCGAAGGTGAACATATTTTCCGGACAGTCTATCAGCTAGCACGATGTCAAAAACCATTTACGCGTTTATGGTTACAAGATATGACGGAGTCGGGAATTCGTCAAGCTGATGCACAAGCACGACCGGGTAGTGATTACAACGGTTTAGCATTGGCGGGGAAATTACGTGCAGAAGCTGATTGGTTAGTAGGTATGAACGCAACTATTTTTGCTGCAAGAACATTACAAGCACGAATTTCATTAGGAAGAGTACAAACGCCAACTTTAAAAATGTTAGTGCAACGTCACTTAGAAATTCTCAACTTTCATTCGCGAACATATTACAATTTAATTGCACCAACAACGATTGAGAAAGTAAATTTTGAGTTACAACGCGATAAACAGACAGTTGAGTTCACAAAAGAAGAAGCGGAAGCATTGCGTGATCTGTTGCAGCCCGTACCAATTACGAATTGGCACATCAGCCAACAACTTCAACAAGAAGCACCACCCAAATTATTTGATTTGACAGAATTACAAAAAATTGCGAATAAGCAACTAAACTTAACAGCAAGCGATACTTTGGCAATTGCCCAAAATTTATATGAGAAAAAATTCATTACCTATCCAAGAACAAGCTCGCAGTATTTAGCGAGTAGTGAAGGGTTGTTGACACGAGTTGAAGCACTTGGTGGTAATGAGATTATCACGCAAGGCTATACTATTCATCCATTTTATATTAATCCCAAAAAGGTGACTGATCATGAGGCGTTAATTCCAACCGGAAAAGTTCCGAATTCATTGCCAGCACGAGAACAGCAAGTTTTTGATTTGATTCGAACACGCTTTTTTGCGGCGTTTTATCCATATGCAAAAAAACAAAAGGTTACAGCGCAATTTCAAAAAAACGAAGAGCTATTTATTGCTAATCAAACGGTCATTCAAGAACTTGGCTGGCTTAAGCTATATGGTAAAACGGAAGAGGTAAGTGAATTACTGACATATCAACCAGAAAATGTGCAACCATTGGCCATAAAAGAAGTCGTGACACAACCGAAAAAACCATACAATGACAGCAGTTTACTAGCAGATATGAAAAATGCTGCTAAATTTATTAATGATGATGTGACATTAGCAAAAATTTTGAAAACAACAGATGCTCAAGGTATTGGGACACCAGCAACACGTGCGGCAATTATTGAGGCCTTAATTAAACGGGAATTAATCATGCGCCAAGGCAAACAGCTACATCCGACAGTAAAAGGTATTGAGCTGATTCAAGCCTTACCAGAAGATTTTGCCCTGTGTTCACCGAAAATGACAGCAGTTTGGGAGACACTGCTAGCTGAAGTTGAAGCGCAAACATTGTCAGCTGACGCCTTTTATGAGCAACTGTATGAAGGGATTCGCAGTTTAATTGTCGAATTAAAACCGCTCTTGCCGTTAACGAGTACGGATCATTCGCAAGGTAGTGGCAAGCAAAAAAAAGGTAAAACAGATAGAAGTAACAGTATGCTGTGTCAATGCCCAAAATGTGGCCAACCAATCTATGAAAATGAAAAATCTTTTTCTTGCTCGGGCTACCAATCAGGTTGTAAAGTGACAATTTGGAAAAATGGACTTGAAAAATTAGGCAAAAAAACAATTACGAAAACAGAAGCGAAGCAACTCCTGCAAATGAAGCATCCGAAAGTGAAACTGAAGAGTAAAGCTGGAAAAGCCTATGAAGCGTATGCTGGTTGGAATCCAGAAAATAATTGGATTACGATTCAGTTTGATCAACATGCTTTTCCACAAGCACAACAACAAAAACAAAAACAAGGAACACAACCAAAACAACATACACCAGTGAAACAAACACCACCAACAAGAGTGGTAGCAGTACCTCAAGAACAGCGAAACTTGCAAGCAGAGACACCGAGTCTTGCACCGCAGACGGCACCAAAAGTTAGGCAAGCACCACCGTTAGGAGTTGAAGTCGATTTTGGTTGGGGAGCAATACCAGATTTTAGTGATATTCCTTTACCCCCGCCACCTCCTGAAGAAGAATAACAAAAAAAGTTGCCCAATCTGAATACCAGATTAGGGCAACTTTTTTTTGAAGTGATTAGCGAGTAGTATTGCCAGTAGCGTACAGCTGGCTAGCTACGGAAGCGAAATGATAGGTAGCAGCAGTTGAAGCAGTTGCACATAAATCTTGCAATTGCTTATACTTGTCTTCAGGAAGCTGGTCACTTGTTGTAATGTTTTTAAGATGTTGAAAAATTTCAGGGTGTGACTGTGAAGCAATGAAAAGTTGATGAATATAGAGAATTCGTCGCGAGTGTAGTTGATAACGGGGTGTTAATTCATCTTGCTGTGAACTTGCTAAGCGGCTGGCGATTGTTGGTGCTAATGAATAAAAATAACCAGCATTTACTTGTCCAGTTGAAGAAGCGAAAAGTTGATAAAACTGGTACTGTTCAATATTAGTTTGTAAATCAGCTAAATCACGCGCTTCATCACGATAAGACGTCTTTAGCAATACTTGATTTGCGAGGAGGGCAATGCACATCCCAATTCCAATCCACATGATTCGGATAATGAACCCAGCAGCAGGATCAGCACTATAAAGTGCTACGGAACTGACGGCCGTTACAGTAACAAAAATCATGGTATTACGATAGTCAGTAACATAACTTGAAAGATATCCGAAAAGTAAAATAACTAGCAAACGCTGATCGGGATTTTGGATAAGTGTCAAGGCGATAAAACCAATAATTGCACCAATCAGGGTGCCAGTGATACGTTTTTTGGAACGTTCAACAGTCGCTTCGCTATATGGTTGAGTCAGCGAAAAGAGTGTGAAAGTGAGCCACCGGCCATATTCGAAGGCGAAAAATTCAGTCAAAAAGAAAGCACCAGAAATCAGGATTGCTAAGCGAAGTGCGAATCGAAGGTTGATATTATGAATATGGAGATTTCGCTTAGTGACAACATCAGCCCGAAATTCTTTAGGGAGTGTTTCAGATTTTTGTTGTGGATCAGCAGTTTGCCAAATAGCAATTTCTGTACGCAAATTACTGAGCAAGGCAGTTAGTTGTTGACTAAGGGGTGTTACTTCGATAGTAGCTAGTTCATTGGTAGTAAGCGAGTGAGTGTCAGTCAAAAGTGTTGTGAGCTCAGATTCTAGCCAATCAGTAAGTTTAGGAGTAAGTGCATGCTGTTGACTCATCAGGAGTTCGGCTAAATATTCGAAATTAGATGTAATAGTAAGGACTGTACTTTGATAGTCATTGAGTGAATGACCACTTGGAAGTGCATCATGAACAGTTACTTTTAATGTGGCAATTTTAGTTTGCAAAGTGGTGAAATCAAAACTTCCTGTTTGTTGCTGGAGTTGGCGAATGATTTCGTTTTGAAAAAAGGTGAATGTAGGTGCCGTCATTTTTTCGAGTTTTCGATGATTGATAACAAGCTGAATTACCATAATGATGACAGGCCCAGCAATCAACGCGAGTATGCGTAAAGGAATATCATCTGTAGTAATTGGCGTGTTCAATAAAAAGAGGTAGTGTAGGCCCACAAGTAATGTGAGTGATCGCCGAATTGTAAAACTAAAGAAATAACCAATTGCAAAAATAATGACAAAATTGACAATGAGTCCTAGCCAAATGTTCATTGGTGCAATAAAAGCGGCAATACCAATCACAAAATTGATACCTAACATGAGGGCGAAATTTCGCCAAAAGTTGACGAGAAGATTCTGCCCCATTAATGTGAGCGCTAAGGTCAGTGTTGTTACTCCAAGTAAAGTATTGGTAGGGCCGAAGAGCGCTCCGAAAACATTAACAAAAATAATGATAATTATGAACATGAGTGTCTTCGAGAAAATAAGCGGGATGAGTTTGTTATTCATAAGGACTATCCTTTCAATTAAGTAGTTCATTGAACAACTTTACGCTTTTTTTTAAAATAATCAAGGAAAATTTGGATGAAAGCATGATTTTAGTAGCAAGATTGAGCGTGAAAATAGTGAGAACGGGTTGATCTGATTACGTAGCTTCTAATTGAAAAGTTAAAAAACAAGTGTTAAAATGAAAAAGAAATAAATAAATGAATAAAGACAGCAAAAGAGTGAACAAAATGAAACGAAAATTCAAAAACATCCAAAAAATGCGCATTTTTTTTGGAATTATTATCTGTTTGGGAGGATTTATTCCTACACAAATTATTCAAGTCGTCCAGGCAAGTAGCCAGCAGCAGCAAATCCGTGATATTGCTATTACAGGACTTGATTATAACACCGAGGTGTACCTAGGGTCTGAAATTGCCTTTCAGGCTTATATCAAAGATGAACCCGATTTTGCAGCAATTCGTTGGTCAACAAATAAAAATGGGATTATCGAGCTCAAAGGACAAGCCAAACAAGCACAATTACAAGCAATTCAGCCAGGTCAAGTAGAAATTGCTGCTTGCGTTGATGATGAGACTTGGAGTTGTATCCACCGCAATATCTTTGTCAAAAATTATGAAAATGATACATACCACCAACAGTGGCTCGCACCTGGCATGAGAGCAGTTCAAAAAGTTGGCTTGAATCAACAAAATTTATATATTGAGGTTGTCCCTGGACAGGCAATTTCCCAACAAGAGCAGAGTCTAAAGGGAGCTTTACAACAATTAGCAAGTTTAGGGACAGTGACATTAGAAACAGTATCAGAGCTGCCAGGGTACTACACGTTTTTCACTTTTAATGTGACAAATCGTGCTGAAAAGTTGACTGTTCGTGTCAATCGGACTGCTCATGGTTGGCAGGAACAACAGCAGATTCTCACTAATTATATGGAATACCTTGAAGGCAAAATGCCGGATTCGGAGTCTTCACTAACTGAACCTGATAATAATCTACCGAATCAAGAGGAACAGCACACACTCACGCCCGACCAAGTAAATACTACACCACCACAGCAACAAATACCGGTACAACAAGCAGAATATGAACAGCGTGATGTGACACTCGGATTCTCAGAGTTAATACAAGACCTCGACGAAAATCAAGATGGAACAAAAGCGAATCCCTTCCGTGTCCGCTTTCGCCAAGAAAGTTCCCGAGATCAGCAATACCAAATATTTCAAGAATATTTACTTAAATGGTCACAACGAGCAGAGGTTAAACTCCATAGCCAACAACAAGTTGATGGTGAAACAAGATATTTATTTGAAATTTTAGAAGCAGCAACACAACAGGCATTTTATTTGGAATTTATTCTTGATGATGAGTCAGGGGAAAATGCGATGCTACTCGCGCCACTATTAACAAGTCAAGATGGTGAAAGTTCTGAAGAGCCAATCACGACTACGACTAGTATCGTTCAAGTCAGACAAACACTGGAAAATAGTGGAAATTCGATCCTACCCCTCATTTTTTTTATTGCCCAAATTGGAGTTGGTGGGTATCTTCTCTTGAAATATCGGAAAATGAACAAAGTCAGAACGACAAGAAAGAAAGGATAAAAGCAGGATGTTAACACTCGCATTATGTGACGATCAGATTGAAATTTTGGAATATCTCGAAAGAAAAATCAGAATAATATTGGGAACAGAAACAGTACAAATTTTTCGTTTTACTAGTGGTGAACAATTACTTGCTTTTTTTGAGCAACGTCAAGTCACGTTTGACGCTGTTTTTTTAGATATCGGTTTAACAAAAATGACGGGTATTGAAACTGCAATGGTAATTAGACAAGTTGATCAACGATTGCCACTTGTTTTTCTTACTTCAAGTAAGGCACACGCAATTCAAAGTTATCGTGTACATGCGCTCGATTATTTATTGAAGCCACTGACAACGGCAGAACTAGTAGGCGTGTTGCAAAAAATCAAACAACACCAAGTTGAAAATCGGCAATCACAATTAATTGTCAAAAGTAAACAAGACTTATATGCGATTAATTTAAAGGAAGTGATGTATTTTGAATCATCATTGCGAACAATAACAGCCTATTTTCATCAACAACCGCCGATTACGTTCTACAAGAAACTGAATGACTTAGAGACAGAGATTCTGCAGCCAACATTTTTACGTATTCATCGAAGTTACCTAGTGAACCTGTTATATGTCAAAAACATCGTGGAAACTGATGTTGTCGTTCAAAATCAACGACTACCACTAAGTAAGACATATGCTCAACACGCAAGACGAGCCTTTATGGACTACATTCAAAGTCAACTTTAGAAAGGAGTGGCGTGATGATTCAACTCATAATTGCGATTGCATTATTACCCGTAGTATGGATGCTGTTGTTTGGAACACCGAGTTGGAAAAGTAAGCTATTTGCACTACTAGTGGCAAGTATGATGGGGGTTTTATTGGCAGCTGTCTGGTTTAGTCCCATTTCAATGGTATTAGCCAGTGTTTTGAGTATCATTAGTAGTTATCTACTCACTAAGTGGTCAACAAAACCATTTCAAGCAGCAATTTTAGCCAATATGAAAGCCCACTATTTAGCGTGGTTAGTCGCAACGCTTATTCTCTCGACATACGAAATCATGCTCAATGTGAATGTATTTCAGTTGAGCCAGCGACCGATGATTTTATTTAATATTGGTTTGAGTACTCTGATTATTTATGCAGTTACCCAAATGAGCTTACGGAAAATCTTACACGCAGAAGCGTGGTCATTTTTTATTGAACGTGTCACGGCACCGCGAATTGTGAGTGCCCTAGTTGTTGTGATTATTAAAAATAGTAGCTTGTTTTTTATTTTAACACTGTCACGACATGCCCAATTTGTAACCTTGTTATTTTGGTTAGTGACATTTTCAGAACTCATTTTTGTAATTATTACTGTTTTTTATATTCACACGAGTTATCGATTTTCAATTGTAAACTACCGACACGAAATTTTATACCAAACATACGATTTACAAGTTGAACATTTACAACAACTCGAACAAAAATCACAAGCATTACGAAAAATAACACACGATATTCAGAATCATCATCTTGTATTACACGAGTTATTGCAGACGGGGGCAATTGAGCGAGCACAAACCTACTTGCATGAATTTGAAAAATTCCGCCAAGATGAACGAGATGCTGAACACGAATTCACGGCACATGGAGTGATGAATGCGTTGCTTAATCAAAAGCTAAAAATATGTCAGCAACACCAAATACGTCCTCAATTTATAGTGGAGATCGACACGATACCATTGAGTGATTTTGACGTGTGTGTAATTTTAGGAAATTTATTAGACAATGCTATAGAAGCAACACAACAAGTTGACATTGTACAACGTCAACTTAAATTCCAAGCAAAATATGTCAATGATAATCTTATTTTTATGATTGAAAATCCCTTTGTCGGTGAATTATCATTAGCTGGGGAAGTGATTCAAACAACGAAAGTTGATGCGATTTGGCATGGAATTGGTCTAAAAAATGTCCAACAAATTATTATGGAAAATGCCGGTGAATTTGTGTATCACGCGTCTGATGGGCAATTTCAGGTACTCGTCCGGATTCCGCTTATTTCTGAGGATGAGCACAAATTATCGAAACAAAATTAAAAAATAAAAAAACATATTCAAGTTAAAAAAAACGTAAGTGAACATTGAACAATGTGTAATCGCGAAGCTTGTTAGAAAAAAATGCGTGCAAACAATCGATTTAGATCGTTATGAGTGGTTGATGAAGGACAAGCGGAAAATAATCACGTATTGATACGAAGCAACAGTCAGAATGAATCTCTTCAAACTATAAAGAAATCTTTTAATTTTTCATGAATTCTGAATGGTAAAAATCCGAAAAATCTGTACAATATAAAGAGAAGATTTTATTTTTTATTTTAATGTAAGGGAAGAGAAGAATGGAAGTAATTCGTACAGCAGAAACACAAGCGGAATTAAGTGAACTAGTGACAACGTACTTTCAAGATAAGAAGTACCGTTTGTTTCGAGAGTTTTGCTTTAAATTCCAAATAAGAACTTTACAGGAGATTACACCAGAAGTGCTCGAAAAATTTTCGAAACAACTTGGTGTCGGTAAAACAAAATCAGCACGGATTCAAAAAATCTATGAGGAAGGCTTCCCAATTGAAGCAGGAGAAACAATCCAAACGTTGGAAAAACCGGAAGAAGCAGAATTTCCAACAACGATTAGTTTAGAGCAAATTCAAGATTTAAACGTGGAAGTTTCTGAAGCATTTAAAGAGACGCATTTTAAAATGATTGTCAATTTTTGCCGAGCGAATAATATTCAGCTTGTAAGTGAATTAGATGGGCCAATCTTACGTAAAATTCGTACTCTCAGTGGAATGGGACCAAAGAAATATCGCTATTTATTTGAACGATTAGAAATTATCCATTCAGAATTTATCAAAATGCGCTTTGAAGTTGATCGGGTTGTGTACGAACAGGTACAAAGCCAACCAGTAACAACACTCATTCGCCATTTTGGATTAAATGGGTATGAATCAGCTCCGGAAATTACGATTGCAGACTTACAAGGGAAAAGTGCTAAAGAGGTTGCCGATTTAGGTAAAAGTACAAGCATGATTTATTTGCAACGTTATTTAAACCATCCACGTAAAACGATTGAAACAGCGTTAGAACAATTGACACAAGAAGAACAACAACTTATGAATTTACTCCATGAAAAACTAGTACCAATTGAAGTAATTAGTGAAGAATTTACGACAACACCAGAAGAAATCGAGCAGATTGAAAAACGCATCTATAAGCAATTACATGCTACTTTTGCAAAATATCAATTACCAAAACTACTCGCCTTCTTAGACGAAACAACACCAGAAAGCACGCAAACTTACATCACAAAATACTTGCCAGAGTACCAAACACTCATTAACGCAACACTTGAAAATTAAATCAGAGTGCCCGACCACGTTGCCGATTAAGGAATCGGGTTGGTACATCAAAAAAGGAAAGACAGTATAGCGAAAATGCAGTACTGTCTTTTCGTTTTGAGAAAACCCGAAGTGGGAGGCACGTTTCAAAATCAGAGTGCCCGACCACGTTGCCGATTAAGGAATCGGGTTGGTACATCAAAAAAGGAAAGACAGTATAGCGAAAAAAATGCAGTACTGTCTTTTCGTTTTGAGAAAACCCGAACTGGGAGGCACGTTTCAAAATCAGAGTGCCCGACCACGTTGCCGATTAAGGCATCGGGTTGGTACATCAAAAAAGGAAAGACAGTATAGCGAAAATGCAGTACTGTCTTTTCGTTTTGAGGAAACCCGAACTTGAGATTCATAAGCAAAAGACGAATGAAAGCATCACGGGAGTGATGTTTTTTTGATATATATGGAACTTTCTTTATTTTTGATAAAATATTACAAAAAAAAGACGGAAAATGACAATAGAATTATGAAAGAGTTTTGTTTTGCTATAATCACATTTGTAAGCGCTTCTTAATGCGTGTTACAAATGACAATGGATTCAAATAAAGGAGAACAGTATGCGAAACAAAAAAGTGAAACAGTTGAAGAGAGCAGCGGTTGTTACATTGACAACAGGAATGATGCTACAAATTTTAGCACCAGTCGTACAGCCACTTATTACGCAAGCCAGTGAAATGAAAGTCACAACAACACAAGTAAGTAATCAAAAACGGAACGTGATGTATTATGGTGATTGGTCAATCTGGGGAGGGCAAGGTAATTTTTATCCAAAAGATATTCCCGCAGAGCAATTAACACATTTGAATTTTGCTTTTCTTGATTTTGATGCCCAAGGAAATTTAATTTTTACAGATAAAGATGCTGCTGTCGGAGCACCAGTTGGCCAAGAAGGTGCACAGTGGGGGGCACCAAATGCCGGCATTTTGAATGCCCTACAGGAATTACGTGAAAGAAATCCGAATTTAAAATTAGGGATTTCTGTCGGAGGTTGGTCCAAATCGGGAGACTTCGCACCTATGGCAGCAAATCCAGAGGCGAGAGCAAATTTTATTGATAATATTATCAAATTTATCGAATATACAAACATGGATTTTATTGATTTGGATTGGGAATTTCCGGGAGAAGTTCGCGAAGGTGATTTAGTTGACAATAAAAATGATGAAGGTACACCACATGCAACCCCAGAAGACGGCGAAAACTACGTTGTTTTATTGGAAGAGCTTAAAGCAGCACTGAATTTGAAAGAAATTACGAACGGCAAGGAATATGAATTATCAGTTGCGATTCCTGCCCCAAAGAAAAAACAGCAAAAATTAGAAATTGATCGCTTGTTTAATGCTGTGGATTTCGCAAATGTTATGACGTATGATTTACGTGGAGCTTGGGATGATACAAGCGGACATCAGACAGGGTTATATCCCAATCCGAATGACTCGGTCAATACTGACAATTTATCAATTGATGAATCTGTGGACTTCTTAATTGCAAATGGTGCGGAGCCTGAAAAAATTGTGATTGGTGCCGCATTTTATACTCGAGGTTGGGATAAAGTAGCCAAAGGAACAAATTCCGAACTACCTGGTTTATTTCAAACAGCGGAAAAAACAGGAAAGGATGCCGATCAAACGCCGTCATATGGCGCGCCAAATGAAGCACCGATGGCATCAGGAGATGGTGGACGTGCCGCTGGAGCTTGGACATATCGTGGTCTCGAAAAATTAAAGGCACAATATCCAGGCCTAAAAGAGTATTGGGATGATGTCGCAAAGGCACCATATTTATATGATGAAACGAGTGGGAAATTTTTCACGTATGATAATGCGCAATCAATCTTGGAAAAAGCAAATTATGTCAACGAAAATAACCTCGGTGGTATGATTGGCTGGATGGCATCACAAGATAAAGAAACGACATCGGGATCAGCTAAACGTGATGAATTAACACAGACGATGAAAACGGGATTGTTTGGTAGTGCTTCATTACCGGAACATGAAATTATCTACCATGAATTAGATGTTGAAGCACATGTTGTTGCCTACGAACAAGAGTGGGGAGCAAGCAGAAAAGGATATGAAATTACTTTGCGTAATAATGAAAAAGCTGAAGAAAGTGATGCGGTACTAAAAGAAGTTGAACGCGGTGCCGAAACTGTAAAAGCACCAAAACTCTATCTGAAAACGAATCAAGCTCTAGCTAGTGGTGACCACATGGCAGGTACAGTTAGTTATCAAGATGGCTATACCGTTGTTGATCTTCAATCAGTTTGGGAAGGAAAAAATATCGAAGCTGGTCAAACATACACGTTTAAACTGAGTGGTGATGCGACAATTGAAAGCATTGAACTTGTTCAACGAATGTCGACGAATGGACCTGAGTTAGGAAAGCAACTTATTTATGGTGAAAAGGATGAAAGTGAAAATACGGCGCCTGTCCTTTTTGGTGTGCAAGATCAAACAATTGAGATTGGGACAAAATTTGATGAAATGCACGGAATTACAGCATGGGATAAAGAAGATGGTGATATTACATCGGCTATAACGATCAATGGGCGAGTTGATTTGCAAACTATCGGGACCTATCCATTAACGTATCGTGTAGTCGATAGTCAAGGTTTAGAAACACAAGCAAGTCGGGTTATTACGGTCGTTAATCAGGCAGTTGATCCAGAAATAGATTTTGGTGTGGGTGAAGGAATTGTTTGGCCAGAACAAGTATATGCCCCATTTGCTGACATGACACTTTGGAATAATGGTGACTTCTCAAATAACGGTGCACTGAACTTACAGAAAATTGTAGCTGAAACTGGCGTAAAACACTTTAACTTAGGTTTTATTCAGGCAACAGGTGGAGTCAATGATGGCAAAGTAAACTGGGGCTGGGGTGGACACGAAGTATTAAGTGAGCGTCACCCTGAAAATGCACAATATCAGGGAATAAAAAAAGCAATTCGTGATGTCCGTGAGCTTGGTGGCGATGTGACTATTTCCCTCGGTGGACTAAATGGAACAGCAATTTGGGAAGCGAGCCAAGATGAGCAAACGCTCTATCAGACATATAAAGAAATCGTTGAGGGGTACGGATTAACGCGATTAGATTTAGATATTGAAGGTGCAGCAACAGATAAAGTTAAAAACACAGTCAATGCGCAAGCTATCAAACGGGTACAAGATGAAACTGGTATCGATATTGTATTAACGCTAGCGGTGATGCCAACAGGGTTGACACAAGTACAATTAGATGTGTTAGAAGCATACTTATCAGCCGGTGTTGATATTGAAGTAGTCAATATTATGACAATGTGTTATGGGACATCAGCCGGTGATTATGCGCTTGCTTCGGTTCAGGCGATCGATAATACAATGAAGCAAGTTCAACAGTATTTTGCCGAATATGCAAATATTCATTTGAGTGAAGCACAAGCGTATCGAAAAATTGGGGCAACTCCTTCAGTAGGATTTGAAGGTGCAGCACATCCAATTTTTGCTGTTGCTGATACAAAAGTCGTCGTCGAACATGCTATTGCTAAAAAAATTGGAATGGTATCAATGTGGTCAATAAATCGTGATGCACAAGCACAAGTCAATGAAGGTATTTATGGTGCTTATGAACATACAACAATCATGAAACAATTCGGTGAACAATCAGTTGGGAAACCAATTTTTGTGGGATTAGATGATGTGACGATCACAGTTGGTGAAGAGTTTGATGCCCGAGCAAATGTAAGTGCGACTGATGCAGAAGATGGTGATTTAACAGCAGCAATTATCATCTCGGGAAGTGTGGATCCAATGACCACTGGTGTGTATGAATTGACATATCGTGTCACAGATAGTGACGGGAACACAACAATTGAAACGAGAAATGTGACGGTTGAAGAATCAGTTATTACGCCAGATAAAGCACCAGTATTAAAAGGGATTACTGATGTGACAATCACAGTTGGTGAAGAGTTTGATGCCCGAACAGGTGTAAGTGCGACTGATGCAGAAGATGGTGATTTAACAGCAGCAATTATCATTTCGGGAAGTGTGGATCCAATGACCGCTGGTGTGTATGAATTGACATATCGCGTCACAGATAGTGCAAGCAATACAACGACACAAGCAAGAACAATTACAGTCAAAGCCAACACTGGTGATACCTATGATCCGAAGGCAATTTATTATGGTGGCGAAATTGTCACATATAATGGTGAAGAATACCAGGCGAAATGGTGGACACAAGGTGAAACACCAGGACAAGCGGCAGTTTGGGAGAAAATTGTGAAACCAAATGCTGATGGAAGTGTTGATTGGTATGAGGGAATGGTCGCAACAGGCGGAACCGTTGTAAAATATCAAGGAAAAACTTATGAAGCAAAATGGTGGACAACGAGTACACCAGGAAGTGACGACTCATGGCAATTGATTTCATAATATAAATAAGAAATACGCAAACCTGAAAAACAGGTTGCGTATTTTTTATTGCGATAAGCAAGGAAATCCGCAACTGTCGTCGTAGGAGATTCAAAAATAGGAAGTGAAAGCAAAAAGAATGTTTGCAGCATGAAAAAAAAGCCGTATACTAAAAAAGAATGAATATCAGATAAAGGAGGAAAAACAATGAAAAATCCATTTCCAAATTGGCTTTCATTTCGTAATTGTCTATTAGGGCTCTTGTTTTTCAATATTTTTGCCATTATTTTTGTCTATTTTTTACTTTTAAGCTTACCATTTTTCGTAAGTTTTAGTATTACACTGATTGTCAGTGTGCTGTATTTGGGCTTACTTATTGTGACGCAGTTTCAAGCACTCTATAATCAGAAAAAAGCGGTATTTGCAATATTTGTATGTTATTGGCTTATTTTACTGGCTGTGAATGCCTTGGCAATTGTACTACCGCAGTCACAAGTGATTTTTTTCTTATCAGTACTCACAACAGCCCCATTTGCTGGTTTCACAGGAGCAATGACCTTATTAAGTACGAATCCAATGATTCAACTAGTGCCTTATGTGTTCTTTTTAAGCTTCACACTATTTATTTGGTGGATTAGTGAACGCAGTCAAAAAGTATAATTCTCACACCCTTAACGATGAGCTGTTAAGGGTTTTTCATTTAAAACAATGAAAGCGGATACAAAAATATCGAAACAAATGTTGAAGTGTGCAAATAATTATATAAAAATTAACATTTTTTGTAAAAAAATATATTATCAAAATTGAATTTAATGTGGTAGACTAAGACATATTAATTGAAGGGTGTTACGGAGGTGGTCGGAAAGTGAATGAGAAAAAAAGTTTTATCAGTAAGCTGAGGAAGAGCACTTCACAGTTGCGATCAGCAAACATTCAACGATAAAACGATGTCGGAATTATAAGTAGAAGAGGCACCAGAAAAGCTTGCTAGAAAAACGAAATGATTGGTGCACAAAAACGAGTGATTAATCAGCTGATTAATCGGAAGGAGTCGATGATTCATGGAAAATATGATCAAAATGGAACAACTGCTTGTTGAATTAGCAGTAGCACAATCAAATTTAGCCGAATGCGAGGCCCAAACGCCAACAGAACACGTCTACTTAGGAATTGTAATGGGATTAAATATTCAAATTGATGCCTTGTTTAAAAGTATGCGACTAGAAAATATTGCCTAAATCGGACAGCTAAATAAATCGGGCAAGAAAAAACCAAGTAGACCACGGGGGTGTTGCTTGGTTTTTCTTTGGTTAAAAGTCATAGATCGATAGGCGGAGTTGATGGAGTGGTATTGAAAATTTATGCAATTGGTTATTCAAATAGTACGAGCTTGTATTCAGCTATGGTTCTGCCGAGCAATCAGTTTGCTTACTAGTCAGAAAGCACCACTTTTAAATGTATTTTCATGTGAAATTCTTGCAATGAAAGGGTTTTTCTTTTTGTTGATTTATTTATAAGTAATCAATTATGTAAATAAATCGTGAAAATTATTTTTTTTGAGCAATTTGCTTGTTTTGTTAGAAAAAACAAGATAAAATCAATCAGTATTCAAAAAAATAATCAATGATTCCAAAGGGGAATCATCGTCAAAAGGGGAGAACTAGTATGGAAATTCGCCACATTTTAGCGCATGAAACATATTCATTACGTCATGCTGTATTACGTCAAAATTTACCAATTGAAACATGTTACTTTGAGAATGATTTAGCTGCCACCAGTTTTCATCTAGGAATTTTTGCCGATGATGCTTTAGTAGCTTGTGCGAGTTTTGAGCTATCACCATGGGAAAATCACTTATATCGTTTACGCAGTCTAGCTGTAGCCCAAGAGGTTCAAGGTCAAGGCTATGGGGCGATATTACTTGAAGCTGCGGAATGCTATTTGGAAACAATTGGTGCTACGAGTTATTGGTGTAATGCACGCCAAAGTGCACAACGTTTTTATCAACGTTTAGGATTTGTAGCAGCCGGAAATTATTTTTTTGCTGAGTATGCAGGAATCCAACAAAAAATGTATAAAAGTCTTGAAGTTGAAGTTGCAATCGCTGATGGTATTGCCTAAAATAAATAGGGAAGAAAGGTGAGATGTAAAATGGAAGTCAAACAAATTTCGGTCGAAGCAACATACCCATTACGTCAGCAAGTTTTACGACCAAATCGACCATTGTCAGCATGCCAATTTCCTGATGATTATCAAACAACAACATATCATTTTGGGATTGTGACAGAAGCAAAACAAGTCGTGGCAATTGCTACGTTTTTACTGACTGATCAAGGGCATCAGTTAAGAGGTGTTGCCTGTAGTCCAGAGTTCCAGAACCAGGGACTAGGTTCGTACTTGCTAAGAGGTGCGTATGACCAGTTAGAGGCAATAGGAATTGAAAAAATTTGGTGTCAAGCGCGAATTCGTGCACGTAAATTTTATGAACGTTTAGGTTTTGAAACTGATGGAGTCATCTTTGAAGTGCCGGATGTTGGACCACATGTGACGATGGTATGGGTAAATAAACCGCAAAATAATTAAAAGTAAAATAACGTGAAATTCCCACAAAAGTTGTCTTGACGAATCAAGCAGGAACTGCTATAATTAAAACTCGTTAAGTGTGGTTCCCATACTTAATTACGATGGAATCATATCAGTTTTAACTGGTTCGTGAGGGCTAACACGGGAAGGACGATTTCATCAGAACAAATCCAACAAAAAAACCGACGAGTATCCGTCGGTTTTTTTGTTATATTAAATTGATGAAAAAGTATCGAAAAACCATAAAAAATGGTAGAATAAAACAAAGAAAGAGAAGGAGAGAAATACATGTTTATTGAAGTAATTGCCCAAAATTTGGCTGATGCAAAGATTGCTGAAAGTGCCGGTGCGAATCGGATTGAACTGGTTGCTAATATGTCTGAAGATGGTTTGACACCAAGTGAATCACTTGTAGCAACAATTTGTAAGGAAACAAAAATTGCTCTGCGAGTCATGGTACGATTTCACAACCAAGGCTTTATTTATACTCAGGATGAATGTGAGAAAATGTGCCAATGGATTATTGCGAATAATCATTTGCCAATCGAAGGCTATGTGCTTGGAGGACTAACAGAAACAGGAATGATCGATACGCAATTCTTAGATGCCATTGCACCGATTATTGGTGAGAAGAAAGTCACATTTCATCGCGCATTTGATCGCTTAACATGGGGACAGCAAGAGCAAGCAGTGCTCGTGTTAAAAAAATATCCCTTTGTCGATACAATCCTAACAAGTGGAGGGATTCAGCAACCATTAGCGAAGAATCTTGAACATTTAAAAAAACTTGCTGTTTTAGCAGCACCGATTACATTGCTAGTTGGTGGCGGGGTAAATGAACAAGTATTCCCATTGTTGCAAGCAGTACCAGAATTACAAGCAATACATATTGGTAGTGCCGTGCGAGAACATGGAGATTTTCACAATCCGATTTCAGCAAGAGCTATCCAAAATTTTAAACAATAGATAGAGGAGAGAAGTAGCAGATGAAACTCATAGCAGCAACAAGACAAGATTGTCCAACAATTTTTGCATATATTCAGAAATTAGCACAACATGAAGAAAGTGAAGCAGCTCTTACGGCAACACCACAGAGTCTCGAACGGGCTTTATTTGATGAAAAAGCGGCAGAAGCTTTCCTTGTTGCGTATCAAGACGCAACGGTAGGTATCGTTATTATTAGTAAAAATTTTTCAACATACTTGGGAAAACCAACATTATTTTTAGAAGACTTGTTCTTAGATGAAGCCGTGCGCGGATTAGGACTAGGAAAAGCAATTTTAGTTGAACTCCAACAGATAGCGAAACAAAGAGCGTATGGACGGGTCGAATGGACATGTTTAAATGAAAATATTGGCGCAAAACAGTTTTATGAAAGTCAAGGTGCACGCCCACTCACCGATAAAACTATTTATCGTTTCACGATTGAATAACAAAAAAAGTGTCGTTTCACCCATGCGGGGAGACGACACTTTTTAGATGATTTATTTGTTTGTTTGGGCAATAAATGCCATCATTCGTCCTGTTAAGCCCTCTTTTCGGAATGAATAGAAAAGATCAATATCCGCAACAGTACAATAACTTGTCCGTAAAATATTTTCTGATGGAATCCCCAAATCAAGTAATTGGAGCTCATTTAGGTATGGTGTATCAAGTTTGTATTCACCAGTTCCTAGATCACTAAAGGCAAGTTGAGTATTTGGTGTTTCCATTGCTAAAACTTGTTCAATAACGGGAAGATCGACACGGTAATTGGCTTTGGAAATAGCCGGTCCAATTGCGACATGAATTTCGCTCGGAAGAATCCCTTTTGCTAACCATTCTTTGACGAATACACGTGTAATTTCATTGACGCTTCCTTGCCAACCAGCATGAACCACACCAACTAAGTCATGATTTGGAGCAATAAAAAGTAGTGGTACACAATCAGCGTAGAATGCAGTCAGTAATACGTCATGATCAGTCGTATAGAGGCCATCAGTTTTGGGAATTCCTGATTCAAAGTCATGAGTACCAGCACCACAATCAGCTTGTGTTACTTCGGCAACAGTATTCGTGTGAGCTTGTTCAGCGACAACCCACTCTTCCCAATTAAAACCAATTTTTTCACCCATTTTTTTTCGATTTGCTTGGACATAAGCTGGGATATCTCCAACTTGATAGGCAATATTATTGCCAGTGAAACGCGATTTTGAAACGCCATCTAAACGAGTAGTAAATCCAGCTAAAATATGCGGAAAACGTTCTTCCCAGTCGCGAACGAAAAGTAGGCCGTTTTCTAAACGAAATGGTTCAATCATAATAAAAAATCTCCTTCTAGTGCTTAAAATAATTGTTCAGGTAACAAATCCACATCGGGATCGATGTAAATTGTTTTTTGTTGTTCATATGTCACGAATCCGGGTTTTGCCCCGTTTGGTTTTTTTAATTGTCGAATCGGTAAGTAGTCAATCGGAACACTTGATGATTCTCGACCTTTTGAGTAATAGGCGGCCAGCATAGCCCCGGCACGAATCGTTGCTTCATCTGGTTGATCAGTACAAAGAACGACATGGCTACCAGGCATATCTTTTGCATGCATCCAAATATGGTTCCGACGTGCCGATTTAAAGGTAAGATGTTCGTTTTGAAGGTTGTTTTTCCCCACCCAAATTTCCGTACCTGTTGCTGAAAGATAGCGTTCAAATGTTGGTTTAGGCATATGGCGACGATGCTTTTTAGCACGAGCGCGAACATAGCCATTTTGTTCGAGTTCAAAGCGAATTTCTTGTGCATCTTGTGTAGTTGCTTGCGATAAATGTTGGGCAAGGGTTTCAAAGTACGTAATTTCATTTTCCGTTAATGAAATTTGCTCTTGGACAATGATGAGAGCTGTTTTTGCTTTTGTATATTTTTGAAAATACTTTTGGGCATTTTGCTTCACATTTAAACGTGGATCGAGTGGAATAATAATTTCCGGTTGTGATTCATCAAAGTAGTTTATTAGTGAAACCTCGCTTGCATGAGGCTTCACAAGCCAACTATTTGCAAAGAGAAGATCACCCATTTGTTGAAATTGGGCCGCATTTTCACTCTCGGTAATTGTTGCTTCCAGCTTGATAAGTTTCCGGCGGTTCCGGTCAAGCTCTTGATTGACAAAATGGGCCAAATTTTGAGTTTGTTGTTTGATTCGGTCACGTTCGTCTTTATCATGGAAAAATTCATCAAGTAAAACATTTAAGCTCGCAACGGTTTTACCAACGCCGGCAAAGATATCAAGCCAATAAAAATCTTCTTGATTGCCACGAACTAACGTTGGCATGGGTGGTGTCGTTGTTAATTGTGCGAAAACTTCCGCTTGCGAAAGTGTAGCTAAACGTTCACTTAAATAACGTGCAAAGCGTCGTGAGCAGCCTTGTAAATTTTGGGCGATAAAAGCTTCATCATGTTGAGTAGCGAATAAATCCGCAGGTAAATCACGATAGTCATAGCGTGAATCAAATGGTGGGGCAATATAGGGTTGCTTTGGTAAAATAGTCCGATAACGATTTTGGCTAGGGGAAACACGTTTCAATGAATCGATGATTTGTTCCTGTTCATCAAGCAAAATGAGATTACTGTGACGTCCCATTGTCTCAAGAACTAGAGTTTTATAGGCAACATCACCGAGATCATTATGATGACGAATTGTAAAGCGAATCACACGATCTAAGTTTAACTGTTCAATTGCAGTAATAATACCCCCGTCAAGATAGCGGCGTAACAACATACAAAACATTGGCGGTTCATCAGGTTGATAGAACACTTGTTGTGTTAGGTTGCAACGGGCAAAATTAGGATGGGTTGAAAATAATAATTTATGATTTTGTCGCTGACTGCGAATTGTCAGTAAAATTTCTGATTGTGACGGTTGGTGAATCTTGCTGATTTTCCCACCGACAAGTAACGGCTGCAGTTCAGCAACTAAATGTTGTAAAAAGATTCCATCGAGTGCCATGCAAGCAACTCCTTCCTTAAAAATCAATATGTGGCTAAATTATAGCATTTTTTGTAGTAAAAATCAGAAAAAAAACAAGAAAAAAGCAATTGAAATGTGAAAGCGGTGATTTTATTGGCGCTGATGTTAAAGAATGATTAAGCGACTTGTCTTTTTCAAGCAAAAAACGTATTATTAAATATAAGTTCTTAAAAATGACGAGTCAAAGGAAGTAGAGTATGAAGCGTAGAGGGATTTTATTTGTCGTTTCTGGACCATCGGGTGTTGGAAAAGGGACAGTACGGGCAGCTTTATTTGAACGTGAAGGTGTGAATTTATCATATTCCGTTTCAATGACAACACGTACACCACGTGAAGGCGAAGTCGATGGTGTTGATTATTTTTTCGCTGATCGTGATCAATTTGAAACAATGATTGGCCAAGATGGGTTTATTGAATCGGCAGAATTTTGTGGTAATTACTATGGGACGCCAAAAGCATATGTTGAAAAACAATTAGAAGCCGGAAAAGATGTCGTGCTTGAAATTGAAGTTCAAGGTGCATTTCAAGTGAAAAAAGCGATGAGCGAGGCGGTATTTATTTTTATTGCACCACCAAGTTTAAATGAGTTACAATCACGCTTGAATGGTCGGGGAACCGAAGCACCAGATGTTGTCTTACAACGACTACAAACTGCTGTAAAAGAAATGATGTTAATGAGTGAATATGATTATGTAGTTACGAATGATGAAGTGAATGCAGCAGTTGAGCGTATTTTGGCAATTATTGAAGCTGAGCATTTAAGTGTGAAGCGAGTTGCTGCAAATATTAGAGAAGAACTCTTATCGGATTCGATTAAGTTTTAAGAAGAAAGGCGGAAGATAGTTATGTTATATCCATCAATTGACGTATTATTAGACGAAGTTGGATCAAAATTTGAATTATGTGTAGTTGCGGCGGTTCGTGCACGTCAACTCCAAGAGCGTCCTGAACGTTTTACGGTATATAAATCAAAAGCGCCAAACCAAATCGGAAAAGCATTAGAAGAGTTGTATGAAGAAACAATTGAGTATACAAACCCACGTAATGTAAAATAATTCATAAAAGTAGACTGTGAGGTCTGCTTTTTTATTTTTAGAGAAAATGATATACTTATGCAAGCAAGTAGAGGGGGGTGTGGTGCATGTATGTCCAAGTAATTGTTGATTTACCCATTCAGGAAAAGGCACAAACGTATGATTATCGCTATGATGGCAACCAAAACCTCTTAGGTTATCGCGTGAGTGTACGTGTTGGTCCACAACGGCGACAAGGTATCATTATTGGGATGAGTGAAACTACTCAATGGGATCCCCAGAAAATTCGTACCATTGAAAAAATTCTCGATGAGCAGGCAGTACTTTCGCAAGAACAGATTGCCTTGGCTTTTTGGCTAGCCCAAGAAACGGGCTCTTATTTTTACCAAGCATTACAAACAATGCTGCCTAATGCCAAAAAATTGGGAAAAAAACAGAGTGTCAAAGAATTAAAAATGCGCGTCATTACTCAAGTATCTGCTATTGCACTTGGAGCAAATGCAAAAAAACAGCAGGAAGCATACGACTATGTTTGTGATCAATCGTTACCAGTTAGTGTGACAGAGTTGAATCACATTTTTGGGAATAGTGCGGTAAATGCGCTGATTCAAAAAGGTGCATTTACGGTTGAAGAACAAACTAAATGGCGGAATCCATATGAACAATATGAGGTACTTCCATTGATAAGACATGAATTAAATCAACAGCAAACAAATGCGGTGACCCAAATCTTAACAAGTAATCATGAAGTTGAACTCTTGCACGGTGTAACTGGTAGTGGTAAAACCGAAGTTTTCATGACTTTGATTGAACATATGCTCGAACAGGGAAAAAGCACAATTGTACTTGTTCCTGAAATTGCATTAACACCACAGATGGTTCAACGGTTTAAAGCCCGATTTCAAACTGATGTGGCTGTGTTACATAGTCACCTTTCAGAAGGTGAGCGCTTTGATCAGTGGCGACTTATTGAACAACAAAATTTACCGATTGTAATTGGTACACGTTCAGCTGTTTTTGCACCTGTCAAAAATTTAGGATTAATTATTTTAGATGAAGAACATGATGCGAGTTACAAACAACAAAATCAACCAATGTATCATGCAAGAGATGTTGCCATTTATCGGGCTCAACAACATGCTGGCAAAGTAGTGCTAGCGAGTGCCACACCAGCATTAGAAAGTTATGCTCGTGCACAAAAACAACGCTATGGTCTTGTAGAGATGACGGAGAAAGCAGTAGAAAAACAAATTACGCCAATTGAAATCGTTGATTTGCGTGAGGAGTTTCGACAAGGAAATTTAACGATGTTGTCTAGAGCATTAGAAACAGCAATTGAAGAAGCACTCCTGAAACACGAACAAGTTTTATTGTTATTCAACCGCCGGGGGTATGCCCAATTCGTAAAATGTCGTGAATGTGGATATACTGTTATCTGTCCGAATTGTGATATTTCTATGACGTATCATAAATTTCAACACCAATTGCATTGTCACTATTGTGATTTGCAATTACCGCATCCACATGAATGTCCAAATTGTCGGAGTGAATATATTCGTGCTTTCGGAAGCGGTATTCAAAAATTAGAAGAGTATGTTCAAAAACGGTTTCCACATGCTCGGACCTTGCGAATGGATCGGGATACGACGAGTCGGAAAGGTGGACATGAACAAATTATTGATGCTTTTGCACGAAGGGAAGCAGATATTTTGATCGGTACACAGATGGTGGCAAAGGGACTTGATTTTGAACATTTAACCGTAGTTGGTGTTGTTGCCGCCGAACAATCTCTGAATTTCCCTGATTTTCGTGCTGGCGAGCGAACATTTCAGTTACTGATGCAAGTTGCCGGACGTTCAGGGAGACATAAACCAGGAAAAACTTTTATTCAAACGTATAATCCTGAACATTATGCAATTACAACGGCACAAAATCATAATTATAATCAATTTTATCAAGAAGAAATGCGTTTGCGGAAGTTAGGATATTATCCACCGTATTGCTTCCTGACTGTTGTCCATATTTATGCAAATGATGATGTCCAAGCCCGCTATGTACTTGAACAAATAAAGCGCTTTTTCCATGATAAAATACATCCACAAACAAGAATTCTTGGTCCAACAAAAGCGTTAATTCCCAAAGTTGATCAGAAAGCCCATTATTACCTCGTATTTAAGTACCGGGAACAAGCAGGATTGCATGAACAACTTACTGAATTAAAAAAACATTGGCAAAAACAACAAAATTGCCAACTGCGAATTGAAATTGACCCAGGCTTTATAGGGTAAATTGCAAGAGTGCTGATTGCGTTGTAACAATACAAGTTGTTGAGGGTTACATCGAGACGAAATGTCAAAAAAATGAATAGGGGTAGGTAGCTGAGATGCCGTTACACCTGTTCATGTTTTGATAAGTCTCGAAGCAAGAAGCACGTTTCCAGCAGAGTGTCCAACTGCGGTGCCATCAAAGTAAACCCAAGGGCATCAAAGCGACATAAAAAATAAGGAAACAGAGCTCCACAGAAGATGCGTGATCTGTTTTCGATTTTTTGAGCTTTGAAGCAGGAGGCACGTTTCCACCAAGAGTGCCTGACACCGGTGCTATCACAAGGCAAGGAAGGATAGCAGCAAATCGGTAGGTGAAAAAAGGAATAGATGTGAAGGAAGTATTCAGACATTTATTTCGTTTTCACGAGATTTGCAGGGGGAAGCACGTTTCCACCAAGAGTGTCCAACTGCGGTGCCTAAACCCAAGGGCATCAAAGCGACATAAAAAATAAGGAAACAGAGCTCCAGAGAAGATGCGTGATCTGTTTTCGATTTTTTGAGCTTTGAAGCAGGAAGCACGTTTCCACCAGAGTGTCCAACTGCGGTGCCATCAAAGCAAACCCAAGGGCATCAAAGCGACATAAAAAATAAGGAAACAGAGCTCCACAGAAGATGCGTGATCTGTTTTCGATTTTTTGAGCTTTGAAGCAGGAGGCACGTTTCCAGCAGAGTGCCTGACACCGGTGCTATCACAAAGGAAGGATAGCAATTTGCTGACGTTGATGAGCAAGTCTAGAAATCTTGATTATACCGCAGTTTTTCCTATTAAAAGTGGAGAACATGAAGTGAAAAATCAAGACAAATCCCAGTAAATCTGCTATAGTAACACTACAAGATTAGAAATAGAGGAGGGAGTTCACTTGTGTAATAAGTGAGCGAACAGAGATGAGTAAACAACCAAGAATCGTATTTATGGGAACACCCGAGATTGGTGCAAGTGTCCTACAACAGTTAATTGATCACAATTATCATATTGTTGGTGTTGTGAGTCAGCCAGATCGCCCGGTCGGAAGAAAGAAAGAATTACTGGCAACACCTGTAAAAAAAGTAGCAGAAAAGTATGAAATACCAGTCTTTCAACCGGAAAAAATTCGCCATAATTATCAACCAGTACTCGATTGGAATCCCGATGTCATTATTACAACAGCATATGGACAAATTGTACCAGATGCGCTCTTGTATGCACCTAAATATAAAGCGATTAATGTTCACACATCGTTATTACCAAAATATCGTGGTGGAGCACCAATTCACCATGCGATTTTAAATGGTGATCAAACGAGCGGCGTGACAATTATGTATATGGTTGATAAGTTAGATGCTGGTGATATGTTAGCACAGAGTGTTGTTGCAATTCAACCAGAAATGACAATGGGAGAATTACATGATGAATTAATGCATGAAGGAGCTCGCTTGTTATTAGAAATGTTACCGAAATTTTTCAATGATGAAATTACAGCAATTCCACAAGATGAAAGCCAAGTGACATTAGCACCAAATATCAGCCGCGAGATGGAACTTATTGATTGGGAACAACCCGCAAATGTTGTTCACAATCAAATTCGCGGACTTTCGCCATGGCCAGTTGCACACACAAAATTAGGTGGACAAAACTTTAAAATTTGGCAAGCAACATTCAAAACAACGCAAGAATCAGCAGGTGTCGTAGCGGGTACGATTACAATCGATAAAAAAACTAAACAATTTTCAGTCTATTGTGGTGATGGAAAAATGATTGATTTACAAGTTGTTCAGCCCGCTGGAAAGCAAAAACAAGAAGTAAACGTATATCTAAATGGGCTGAAAGAAGTTCCAACACAATTCGATAATTAAGTAAAAGGCGACAAAGGAAATTTTGTCGCCTTTTAAATTTGTATTCCTAAACCAGAATCATAACGAAAAAAATCGATAAATCTCGGAATTTAAATTGCTTTTTATGAAAAAAAAAGCTATACTAAATTTAAATATCGTAAACATTACGATTTAAAGAGAATAAAACGGAAAGTTGGAATAAAAATGACAGTTGCAAAAATGAAAATAGGTGACTCAGCTGTTGTCAGAGGATTTCGCGAAGAGAATGAATTTGTACAGCGTTTACGCATGATGGGAATTACAGAAAATGTTCATGTTTTATTAAAACGTCAAGCACCGTTCGCTGATCCATTAATTATTACGTGTCGTGGTTGTGATATCGCCATTCGTAAGGCTGATGCGAAAAATATTTTAATAGGAGTATAGCATATGAATGGACATGGAAAACGGCCCCAAACACTTGCCTTAGTTGGAAATCCTAACGTAGGAAAAACAACACTTTTTAACACCTTGACGGGGTTTAATCAACGCGTTGGTAATTTTCCAGGAATTACTGTTGAACGAAAAGAGGGGAAACTCGCAGAAATGACCGTGGTAGATTTACCAGGTATTTACTCCCTAGATACATATTCACCGGAAGAGAAAGTCACAAAAGAATATCTCGAATCCAATGAAGTTGATGTGATTCTAAACATTGTTGATGCAGCAAATCTTGAACGTAATTTATATTTGACACTCCAATTAACACAGTTTAATAAACCAGTTATCGTATTAGTGAATATGATGGATTTAGCTGAATCAAAAGGACTTGAGCTTGATCTTGTCCGCTTGCAAACACAGCTGCAAATGACAATTATTCCGATTTATGCAAAGGAAATTGCCAGCAAAACGCAAATTGTACAATGTTTGCAAGAAGGAAATTATTTACCACTTACGTGGGAATATTCTTGGCGAGATGCAAATCAAACATATCACGATATTGAAACACGCTATATATCAGGTGTTGTGACGAAAAAAGAACTGAATACTATTACTTTGACAGAGCGGGTTGATCGAATTGTCTTAAATAAATGGTTGGCAATTCCAACATTGTTGGCAATTATTTATTTCATGTTTGGTATCACTTTTGATTGGGTTGGTGGACCTCTTTCTGATTTGATTGGAAGTATATTTGGTGATATGTTTGTGACTTGGGTAGAAACAACACTGTTAGCGACAAGTCCAGAATGGTTCTATTCATTCATTATTGATGGTGTTTTAGGCGGAATTGAGCCAGTGATTGTTGCTTTACCAATAGTACTCGTATTATTTATTTGTTTATCAGTACTTGAAGATTCAGGTTATATGAGTCGAGTGGCACTGATTTTGGATCGTGCTATGCGACGCATTGGCTTGTCAGGAAAAGTGATTGTGCCAATGATGCTTGGTTTTGGTTGCGCAGTTCCTGCTGTCATGGCAACAAAATCATTAGAAACACGGCGACAGCAAAAATTGGCAACCTTATTATTACCATTTATGTCATGTAATGCTAGATTACCAGTATATGCTCTTTTTGCAGCAATTTTCTTTCCACAAAATGAAGGGTTTATCGTTGCGTCATTATATCTCTTAGGGATTTTTGTGGCGATTCTACTCGGATTTATTTTTAACCGAACTATTTTTAAAGCTGATGTAGAGCCGTTTGTATTGGAAGTCCCAGAATATCGGATTCCAACAATCAATAACCTGCTCAAACAAACATGGGAAAAAGGAAAAGGATTTATCAAACGTGCAACCACATTTATCTTAGCTGCAAATGTTATTATTTGGACGTTATCACATATCGGTTTTTCACCGTCATTTGGTTATACGGAACTTAATCAAAGTTTATTGGCGAACATAAGTGCAGCCTTTGCACCACTTTTTGCACCACTCGGATTTGGAGATTGGCAATCAGTAGTCGCAATTGTGAGTGGATTTATGGCGAAAGAATCAGTTGTTTCAACATTAGGTGTCCTTTTTGCTGGTGAAGATAATTTAGCAACAGTCCTACCAACGTATTTTACAACGGCAAGTGCGTATGCTTTTCTTGTATTTACGCTATTATATACACCATGTATGGCTGTTATTGCGACAGTAAAAAAAGAATTTGGAAGTAAAATGATGTGGATTGTCGCAATCTATCCAGTCATTGTTGCTTGGATCGTGAGTTTTGCAATTTATCAAATTTTGAATCTGATTTTATAGATTTGATCTAGAATACCTGTGACTTCAGTCACAGGAGGTTCATAATTAGAATGGAAGTGGTGGTTGAAATGGAAATCGTGTTATTTATACTCATCTTTGTAGTTGCTGTAATCGTTTTAGCGCAACCTATCTGGCGAAAAATATTTCTCAAAAATGAAGGCGTCGAACCGTGTGAGAGTCAAAATCATTGCCAAAGTAGTGATTGTAAGACGTGTCCGTTACCATCAACGAGCCACTTGCAAACGTATATTGAAGCAAAATATGGTGCTGATGAAACAAAGACGGCAGCAAAAAAGCATGAGTAACTCATGCTTTTTTGCTGTTATTCATAATATGCTAAACTCGCTTTGAGTTTGGTCCGAAGTTCTTGAACGATAGTAGCGGGTTGGTGAACGACAATATCAGGGCCAAACGATAATAAATCTTCAATAATATTTTTTCGGCGGCTTTCACGATAATCCGCTCGAAGTTGATTGCCAAAAATTTTCCCATCCATCCACGGAATTGCTTGTGCTCGAATAATCCCCTTTTTCGAAAGCGATGCAATAATAGGTTCTAAGGAGTCAGGTTGTTCGTAGGCATAACGCCATGCTTTCAGCGTTGAATGAACGAGTTCATCAAACTCAAGAAAATCCACAATTTTCAAACGATCAGCACGAAATAACCGTTCGTCTTTTCGTAAGTGGCAAAAAGCCGGGCAGTACCAGACCCCATCGAGCATGTAAATACCTATTGGTGTAATTGTCCGATATGTTTTTTGGTTTGCTGATTGATATTCAACACGTAATTTTCGTTTTTCAATAGCTGCCTGTTGGAGATTCGTAAGTTCCGGTACGGGTAATAACCGCTTAGAAACAGAGAATTCGGTAACTTCGCTCAGACGATCAAAAAGCATTCTTTTACTCAACGGTAACTCGCTCCGTAATCGTTTGATACTTTGTTCGGCGTGAAATGGAAAGGGGAGAGAATGAATGTCCCGAAGTGTTTCTGTAGCGAAGAGTAAAGCCATGAGTTCTTCGTTCGTCATCATTTTCGGAAATTTACCCTGTTCTTTGACGCGAAAACCACCACCACGACCAGTAGAAGATTCAATTTCTACCCCAGCTTGAATCAATTTTTGTAAGTAACGTTGAGCTGTTCGGCGTTTTAATCCTGTTTGTTCAGTTAATTCATCGAGCGAAAACGTTTCATTCATCGAAATGAAATCGATAAGTTTTAAAATCCGTTCTACATCAGAAGTAGAATCAGCTTTTGCCGGTAAGTTATTTGGCATGTAAATCTTCCTTTCGCTTATTCTATTTGTAGCATAGCAAATTCATCTCTGATTAAAAATATTTCTTCTGGAATTGGACGTCACATATGACACCAATTTTTTTAATCGTGATTAATTACTAATTGTATTGTAGATCAGAATAAAATTTTTTGAGAAAAACCTTGTTTAATTAAAAAAACGAGCGACATGTCAGGAAAAAAATACCGAACAATAGGTAGAAAAATACTTAGTGATGAAATTTTTTTTCGTGAAAGATGTATATTTTTTATCACACTATAAATTTTTTATCATTTCATGTGTGAAAATTCATTTTCACAGAAAAATCACATCAATTTCTTGGATTGACTCTTGTCACTCTCAAAAAAATGAGCTAAGATAAGACAGAAATAGGCGAAGGGAGGACTTTTGATTATGGAAACATTACACGAATTACAACAATTATTGACTATTAATTTAGATGAAGCAAATGAAAGTTTGCTGTATGCACCGCTCCCGGGATCAACAATGCTACATACAGCCGTCGCCCATAATGATTTTATTGAAGTTGAACATGCTTTAGCAAGCGGAGAGAGCCTAAATGTGCTTGATAGTGAGGGTGACACCCCACTTTATTTAGCAATCTACACGAGAAACCGCGAGATGTTTAATCATTTAATTGCATTAGGTGCAGATGTGAATCATCAGAACAATAGCGGACAGACCCCACTACATGCAAGTGTGATTATCCATGATGAACACTTTGTGCAACCCCTTTTAATTGCTGGGGCGGATGCCAACAAGCAAAACGAAGATGGTGATACCCCACTACACTTGGCGAATGTTATCGGCAATCAGGTAATTCAAACATTACTGTTGAATGCTGGTGCAAACGAAGCGATTTTAAATAAATCTGGAGAAACGGCACAGTTTATTACGCAAAAACCGAAAGTTATTGAGTTGCAAGAACTCTGGGAAATTATGACAGATTTTGACGAGGAAACAGTAGGAATATCTGGCTCAAAGTTAACGTTATTACAAGCGGTAGAAGAAAATAACCAGCAACAAGTTGCCCAGTTCTTACAAACTGAAATTGATATTAATATGATCAATCAAGATGGTGATACTCCATTGCATTTAGCAGTAATGCAAGAAGATACGACAATCCTCCAGCTCTTATTAAAAGCAGGCGCTAATATTGAAAGTGAAAACGAACAGCAAGAAACCCCACTTTTTACGGCGATTCACTATCATAATGCGAAAGCAATTGGAATGTTACTTGCAAAAGGAGCAAATGTTCATTGGCAAAATGATGATGGTGATACACCATTACACGTGGCAATTATGCAACAAAATGTGGCAACCGTGTCCCAATTATTAGCAGCACAGGCCAATCCATTAATTGAAAATGATTTAGAACAATCAGCGATTGAATTAGCGGAATACCTCCCAAATGTTCTGATAAAACAGATGCTAAAACGCTAACCCTTGTTTGAACAAGGGTTTTTTTGTTGACTTTTTTGAATAACTCAAGTAGACTGAATGTGGAAGTAAATCGTAACGATTCTATTTTAAGGTAGGGAAATAGAAGCATAGAGGAGAAGCATATGGAAACAAAATATACAATTCGTCATCGTGAAACTATTCGAAAGTTTCGTTCAGGAATTACAACTGAACAATTATTACCACTATTAGAAGCCGGTATTTGGGCACCCAATCATGGTAAACGAGAGCCATGGCGTTTCATCATTTTTAATACGGAAAGTGCTTATCAAAAATTGACTCACGCGTATCGCGAATCGGGAGCAACGATTCCCTATTTTGAGAAAATGCTCGAAGAAAAGGAATTTCCTACACTAGTTGTCGTGGTCTTGCCACGTAATCCAGAAGCGAAAAAATATCGGGAAGATCTTTTAGCACATGGTTCATTAATTCAAAATATTCAACTTGCGGCTTGGGAAGAAGGTATTGGTGTCGTGTGGAAAACGAACTTTTTACGTCCAAGCGTTCAAAAAACATTTGGCATTAATGAAGATGAAGAAGTAACAGGATTCTTATTACTTGGAACATTTAGTGCCCAAGCGCAAGATTCGAATCGTGAACGTCAACCCTTAGTTGAAAAGCTTACAATAATTGGTGAATAAACAGAACCAAAACGAAAAATTCGTTTTGGTTTTTTATTGGGCAACAAAGATGATAAGATCTAGGCTGACAAGAAAATCCCCCAAAATGATGAAAATATCTGAATTTCTATGTATTTCTGAGAAATATTGCTGAAAGCAACGAAAAAGTATGATACACTACAAGGGAAATGAGTAAGGAGGACTGTCCTATGAAATCGTATAGCGTTATGCAAGCATTTTTTATCGCTCCAAGTGAGGATAATCCAAGTGTGAATTCAGGTTTAGATACATGGACATTTGCTACGGAAGAAGAAGCTGTTGCCCAATTTAAACAATTAATTGAGGATCTAAAAGCGGATCCAGACTACCAAGCAGGTCAATTAGATGGTAGTTTGGAAATTGTACATACACATGGTGAAAATTCTAATCATACCTACCAAATTGATGTCAGCAAAAATGGAAAACCATATGAGGTTATCTATGTTGAAGTAGTGACAACAGATGCTACAGGAGAAATGACATGGTGGTCAAAACAGCGTGATCGCCACCAAAAACGTGTCGCGGATCATTTTTTGACGCAAGAACAACCACAATATGTTGTGACACAAACAGCTGTTGCTGATGATGCAAGTGAAAATTTAGTGGCATCAAGCATTATTACATGGACTTTTGGTCGATTAGATCATGCGAAAGCATTAATGGAATTATTAAAAACTGCATTACAAGAAGACTACCATCCAATGGATGCAGGTGGAGTGAAAATTGTTCATTTTACAGATTTAGATTCAGATTTAGATTATCGAATTGAAGTAAGTGAAAATGGTGCACCAACTGAAGTGATTATGGTTGAATTACATACAATCCAACCAAGCCTTGGCGGTGAAACATGGTGGTCAGAACATAGACATCACCACCAAGAAGCCGTGACAAAACGTTTTTTCAATAAATAGCCACTGCTAACTTTGGCGAAAAAAGTAGCTAGAAATTCAAATAAACATAAAAAAACACAGGAAATTGTGCATCGATTCCCTGTTTTTTTTTGTGTTATAAATATCGGTTTTATCAATAAAAACATGAGAAGTAGTCGCATTCCTATAACAGATATTTCGCATAACATAACTAAATCGTAATCATAACGAAAAAAATTAATTTTTTGTTGGTTTGCTGTTGACAATTGCATAATAAATCGTTATTATTACGAATTGTAAGGTTCGACAAAACGTAATAATTCAGTTTTAGTGCGAATGAGAAAACATCACGATTATTCTGAGGAGGAAAAAAGATGAAAAAATTAATGACTGGACTTGTATTAGGATTAGTGTTTACACTGTCAGCGTGTGGTAGCACTGGAACTGCGGTAACAGAAGCACCAAAAGAAACAAAAATGTATACACACGATTTAGGGGAAACAGATGTACCTATGAATCCAGAAAATGTTGTTGTGTTTGACTGGGCCACTTTAGACACTATGGTCGAACTTGGTGTTGAAGAGACAGTAATTGGTGTTCCACAAACGGGTGTGCCAAATTACTTAAATCAATTTTCAGATGAAAAATATACAAACGTTGGTTCGGCAAAAGAAGCAGACTTCGAAACAATCGCAGCATTGAATCCAGAATTAATTATCATTTCTGGTCGTCAAAAAGATCTTTATGATCAATTAGCAGAAATTGCACCAACATTATATTTAAATTTAGACTATAACGATTATATGGCATCGGTTGACTATAATGTCACTACTGTCGGTGAAATCTTTGGTGTTGAAGATGCGGCAGAAGCAGCATTGACAGCCGTTCATTCAGAAGTTGACGCGCTTGTGCAACAAACAGCAGGAATGAGTGAAACAGCATTAGTAACATTAGCAAATGAAGGTAAAGTGAGTGCGTACGGAAACCAATCACGTTTTGGTCTCGTGTATGAAACATTCGGACTGACAAATATTGATCCAACAATTGAGGCATCAACGCATGGGCAAACAATCAGCTTTGAGTACTTATTAGAAAAAAATCCAGATTATTTGTATGTTGTTGATCGTAGTGCAGTAGTAGAAGGTTCACAATCAGCACAGGCATTATTTGATAATGAAATTATGAAACAAACAAAGGCTGCACAAAATAATCGCATTGTCTATTTAACACCGGAATATTGGTATATTGCAAGTGGTGGGTTAGAAGCTGTGAGCCAAATGATAGCAGAAGTTGCAAATAGCTTAAAATAACTTCATAACGTATCTGCTGGGTGTTTGAGCACATAATAGTGGAAAACAATCTTGTTTTCAATTTCAATTTTTCTTCGGTTCAAAAGAAACACTTGCTTGGCCATCGACACATGTGGGCAAGCAAGACACCCCTTTAAATCCTTTAAACGTTGCTGTCCTACCTTTGCACGTTTAAAGGGTTTTTTAAAATTTTGAAATATATCACGACAAGAAGTTAAGAGATAAAAAGGAGAAAAAGAATGAAACGTTGGCACTTAGTTGTGATGTTATGCTTATTAGCAATCATCTCGTTATTTGTTGGAGTCGGACAGCTTAATATTCAAGGTTTATTCGCAGGTGATGCACAGCAGTGGCAATTATTGTGGCTAAGCCGCATTCCGCGAATGGCTAGTATTATCATTGCTGGTATGAGCTTGAGTGTGGCCGGTTTGATTATGCAACAACTCACGCAAAATAAATTTGTAGAACCAACAACGGCTGGAACAATGGAAGCAGCTAAATTTGGTGTGTTAGTCTCAATGTTAGTGTTTACGAGTGCTTCACCAATGATGAAAGCGGGGATTGCCTTTATTTTTGCTTTTATCGGTACACTTGTTTTTATGCAAATTTTGAAGCATGTTAAACAAAAAAATAGTATCTTTATTCCATTGGTGGGAATTATGTTTGGAAATATTATCAGTGCTATTACAATTTTCTTTGCTTATCGATTTGATATTGTGCAAAATGTAAATGCGTTTATGCAAGGTGATTTTTCACTAGTTGTCTCGGGGCAATATGAATTGATTTATCTGAGTATTCCATTATTGATTTTGGCCTTTATTTTTGCAAATCGTTTTACAGTAGCGGGAATGGGTGAAAGTTTTGCTCGAAACTTAGGCGCAAATTATCAAAAAATTACGAATGGGGGACTCCTACTTGTTTCAATTCTGAGTGCTGTTGTTCTATTAAGTGCTGGAACAATTCCATTTCTCGGATTAGTCGTACCAAATTTAGTTGCGCTGTATCGTGGGGACCATTTGCGAAAAAGCCTTTGGGATATTATGCTGTTTGGAGCGATTTTCGTGCTAGTTTGCGATATGATTGGTCGCCTCGTCATTTATCCATATGAATTACCAATTAGTTTAGTTGTTGGTGTCATTGGCAGCGGGATATTTTTATATTTGATTTTGAGAAGGGAGCGTCAAAATGGAACACAAGCATAAACGACTATTACTGCTCCTTGGTGCTGTGAGTATTCTGGCTATTATTTTATTTTTAGGTTTTGATCTACAAGGAAATGTTACGTATGCATTAACGAAACGATCACAACGTGTGTTAGCAATTATTTTAAGCGGAACAAGTATTGCTGTAGCAACAGTATTATTCCAGACGGTTGTTCAAAACCGAATTCTCACACCGAATGTTTTAGGGTTAGATTCATTGTACATGCTCTTTCAAACAGCTTTGATTTTCGCCTTTGGGTCAATCAATTTGCTAGATTTTTCAAAAGAAGCGAATTTTGTATTGTCGGTATTCTTAATGGTGAGTTTTTCAGGCATTCTGTTTCGAATGTTATTTCAGCAACAACGTAATATCTACTTATTATTATTGATTGGCCTTGTCATTGGAACCTTTTTGCAGAGTTTAACTTCATTTATGCAGATGATGCTTGACCCAAATGAATTTCTGCATGTCCAAGATAAATCTTTTGCGAGTTTCACTAATATTGACTTCGACGTGTTCTTGTTAGCAGTGTGCCTTTTTTTAATTGCTTGTCTACTGATATGGTGTTTCTGGCATAAGCTTGATGTCATGAGTCTTGGAAGAGAACAGGCTATCAATTTGGGAGTTCAATATGAAGCTGTTGTTCGCCAAGTCCTCTTAGTTGTGATTCTGTTAATCGCATTATCAACTGCTCTTGTTGGGCCACTAACATTTCTCGGTTTATTAGTAGTCAATATCACTTATCAATTATTTGGCACATATCGACATAACATACTCGTACCGGCAGCAATTTTGTTGAGTATTAGTATTTTAGTTGGTGGCCAATTTATTGTTGAAAAAATATTTTTCTTAGGTACACCATTGAGTGTCGTCATTAATCTTGTTGGGGGAGCATATTTTATTTATCTTTTATGGAGAGGGAATACACAATAATGTTACAAATTGCCAATTTAACGAAAACATATCAAAAGAAGAAAGTTGTAGATGCTGTTTCTTTTACAATTGAAGCTGGAACCTTTACATCATTAATTGGACCAAATGGAGCTGGTAAAAGTACGGTATTAGGGATGATGAGTCGATTATTGAAATCAACTGAGGGAACAGTTTATTTGAATGGAAAAGACATTTTTCAAGAAAAAGATGAAGAATTGGCAAAACAATTAGCGATTCTGAAGCAAGCAAATCAAATGACAATGCGAATCACTGTTGAAGAGCTTGTTGCTTTTGGACGTTATCCATATTCACAAGGAAAATTAACGACTGAAGATCACGAAAAAATTGAACAGGCACTCATTTATTTAGAATTGACTGACCTACGAACAATGTATTTAGATGAATTGAGTGGTGGGCAAAAACAACGAGCCTTTATTGCAATGGTCCTAGCACAAGATACGGAAATTGTTTTATTAGATGAACCACTAAATAATCTTGATATGAAACATGCGGTGCAAATCATGCATGTACTACGCCGACTGGTTGACGAATTAGGGAAAACAGTAGTTATTGTGATTCATGATATTAACTTTGCTTCGTGCTATTCAGATCAAATAATTGCGTTGAAAAATGGGCAACTCATTATTCATGATCAGACAGAAGTTGTCATGCAACCAGAAATTTTAAGTACAATTTATGATATGCCAATGACCGTACACGAACACAAAGGGAAAAAAATAAGTTATTATTATAAATAAGAGAGTGCTGACACCGGTGTTTCAAACCAGAAAATTAAGGAAACATCTGCTTCTGGTGATCAAGTGGTAGTCATGACAAAC